>CAIMSN010000001.1 GCA_903844135.1 uncultured Rhodospirillales bacterium
CAGGAGACGCAGATCGCCACCTTGACGGTCAGCGAGGCGGTCATGCAGCTCGATCTGGCCGACCGCCCGGTGCTGATGTTCCGCAACAGCGCCAGCGACGGAATCAACGTGGTGTATCGCCGGGCCGACGGCCATATCGGCTGGCTCGATCCGGACGGCGCGCGCCCGAACTGAGTGCGGCGCCCGGTCAGTGCGGCGGTCAGTGCACCAGGGCCGGCACCATCTCGTGCTGCAGGATCGCGGCCACGGCGACGTCGCGATCCTCGGTCAGGGCCATCGGGGTGCCGTCAGCGGCATGGATGGCGAACACCGGCTCGCCGTCGATCACCACGGACTTCACGTACGCCACCTGGGAGATGCCGAGCGCCTCGAGTTCGCGCATCGTCAGGTCGCGTATGTCGCGCGGTGCCGGGCCGGGAATGGACTTGCTGTGCAGAGGGCTGGTCATCGGGACGGTCTCCAGCAAAACGGCGTCGCGACGCCGTGGAGCCCGATCATAGGATCGGACCGTTAACAGAATGTCGATCAGCGACGCGATGAAAGAGGCTTCGATGCCGACGCGGGATCAGTCGTCGATCTGCGTGGCGCGGATCACCCGCGCCGGCCGCGCCTGCACCACGTCGCCATTGGCGGCCCGGGCCGGCTCGCGGACCCGATCCGGCGCCTTGGAGATCTCGATGCGCTTGACCCTCACCTCCGGCTGCGGCCTTGCGAGATCGATGTGCAGCAATCCGCTATCGAGCCAGGCGCCGGTGATGTCGATGCCCTCGGCCAGGACGAAGGCGCGCTGAAACTGCCGCGCCGCGATCCCGCGATGCAGGAACACCCTGCCCTGGCTGTCGTCGGCCTGCCGGCCGCGGATCACCAGTTGGTTGTCTTCCTGGGTGATCTGCAGATCGTCCATCGAAAAGCCGGCGACCGCGAGCGAGATCCGCAGCCCGGACGGGCCGGTCTGTTCGATGTTGTAGGGCGGATAGCCGTCGGCCGACGTCTTGGAGGCGCGCTCCAGCATCTGCTCGAGATGGTCGAAGCCGAGGAACATCGGCGAGGCGAACAGGCGACCGGACATGGGGCCTCCTCCTGGGAGCGAGACGGGACGCGCCGGGACCCGAAGCATCCCGGCAGTTTCGATATGGCGGTGCCGGCGCCGCTCTGCAAGCGCGGGCGCGTCGCCGACGGCGCCGCGGGCTGGTGCGGACCGGAGGAGATCGCTACATCGCCGCCATGAGCGAGACGAAACCAGAGCCCTCCTCCATGCCGTCGGCGGCGCCTTCCATTCAGCCCGCCGCGATCCTGATCGCGCCGCACCCGATCCTGCGACGCAAGACCAGGCCGGTCCGGCCGGAGGACGCGGCGACGCTGCGCGAGCTGCTGCCGCGCATGTACGAGGCGATGTACCTGGCGCCGGGCATCGGCCTGGCGGCGCCGCAGGTCGGGCTGGACCTGCGCTTCGCGATCGTCGACCTGCACGAGAACGACATCCGCGCGCCGATCACGCTGATCAATCCGGAAGTGATCCGGGAGAGCGACCAGCGCGCGGCGCGCGAGGAGGGCTGTCTGTCCCTGCCCGGCCAGTACGCCGAGATCGTCCGGCCGGAGAGCGTGCGGGTGCGCTATCACGACCTGGACGGCAAGCGGCACGAGCTCGACGCCACCGGGCTGCTGGCCACCTGTCTGCAGCACGAGATCGACCATCTCGACGGGGTGCTGTTCGTCGACCATCTCTCGGCGCTGAAACGCAACATCATCATGCGCAAGCTGGCCAAGGAACAGAAGGCCAAGGGCTAACGGCCGAGGGGAGCGGCGGCAATGCGGATCGCCTTCATGGGAACGCCGGGCTTCTCGGTGCCGGCGCTGCTGGCGCTGCACGCGGCCGGGCACGAGATCGCGGCGGTCTATAGCCAACCGCCGCGCCCGGCCGGACGCGGCCAGGCGCTCAGGGCCTCGCCGGTGCAGAGCGAGGCGGAGCGGCTGGGGATCGCGGTGCGGACGCCGGCGCGGCTCAGGACCGATACCGCCGAACAGGCCGCGTTCGCCGCACTCGGGCTCGATGCCGCGGTGGTGGTCGCCTACGGGCTGATCCTGCCGGCACCGATGCTGGCGGCGCCTGCGCGCGGCTGCCTGAACATCCATGCCAGCCTGCTGCCACGCTGGCGCGGCGCCGCGCCCTACCAGGCGGCGCTGCTGGCCGGCGACGCGCAGAGCGGCGTGACCATCATGCAGATGGATGAAGGGCTCGATACCGGACCGATGCTCCGGCGCGGGTCGGTGCCGATCGGACCCCGCACCGATGCGCAGACGCTGCACGATGCGCTCTCCGCGCTCGGCGCCCGGCTGATCGTCGAGGAACTGGCCGATCCCAGCCCGCCGGTGGCGCAGGACGAGTCGCTGGCGACACTGGTGCCCAGGTTGAGCCGCGCCGACGGCGTGCTGGACTGGTCGCAGCCGGCCGAGGCGCTGGATCGCCGGATCAGGGCGATGACGCCCTGGCCCGGCACCACCGCGCGGCTCGGCGACGTCATTCTCAAGATCGGCCGGGCGACCCCGGTGTCGCTGGACCACGGCGCCGCGCCCGGCACCGTGCTCGACCACCGGCTGACGATCGCCTGCGGACGCGACGCCCTGCGGCTGGACCGGCTGCAATGGCCGGGCCGCGGGATGCTGGACGCGGAGCCGTTCCTGCGTGGCCGGCCGATCGCGGCAGGCGCGATTCTGACGTGAGCAGGACGGTCCGCTGGGCGGTGCTGCTGGAATATCATGGCGGCCCGTTCGTCGGCTGGCAGCGCCAGGCGGCCGGTCTGTCGGTGCAGTCGGTGCTGGAACGGGCGGCCAGCCACCTGGCCGGCGGCGCACCGGTCCCGAGCATCGTCGCCGGACGCACCGATGCCGGCGTGCATGCGTGCGGCCAGGTGGCGCATTTCGAGCTTCCCGAGCGCATCCCGGCCTTGACCCCCGAGCGGCTTCGCGACGCGCTGAATTTCCACATGAAGCCGCATCCGGTTTCGGTGCTGCGGGCGGCGACGGTGGCACCGGACTGGAGCGCGCGGTTCAGCGCCGTGCGTCGCTTCTATCTCTACCGGATCCTGAACCGAGCGGCGCGTCCGGCGCTGCAGGCGGGGCTGGCCTGGCATGTCCGGCAGCCGCTCGACGCCGCTGCGATGCAGTCGGGAGCCGACAGGCTGCTCGGACGCCACGACTTCACCAGCTTCCGAGCCAGCGCCTGCCAGGCCAAGAGCCCGATCCGCACGCTGGATCGGCTGGCGGTGAGCAGGAACGGTGACCGGATCGAGATCGCGGTCGAGGCGCGCAGCTTCCTGCATCATCAGGTGCGCAACATGGTCGGCACGCTGGTGCTGGTGGGGACCGGCGCGTGGACGCCGGAGCAGGTGTCGGCGGCGCTGGCCGCGCGCGACCGCGCCGCGGCCGGGCCGACCGCGCCGGCCGACGGGCTGGCGCTGGTGGCGGTCGGCTATCCGGAGGACCCGTTCGGTTCCGCTCCGGTCAGCCGGTGACGATCGACCCGTCGAGCGGCCGCTCCGGTATCAGCAGCGGCACCAGCGGCTGCAGCGCGGCGGCGATCAGCGACGATCCGACCGTCAAGGCGAGCACCGTCAGCGCCGCCTTGAACCAGCCGATGCGCAGGCCCTTCCAGGCCATGAACCATTGCAGCCACAGGAAATACCCGCCGAGCAGCAGCATCGCCGCCCTGCCGGCCTGCGCCTGGCCGACCCCTGCGGCCAGCAGGATCGAGGCCAGCAGCATCGCCGGCAGATAGGCCGGCAGGATCAGCCAGACGCTCCAGGCCGACGCGGTGGCGTAACGCTGCCAGCGATCGCCGCGCTTCCACAGTCCGGCCATCAGATGCGAGATCACCGGCGGCAGCAGGATCGCGCACAGGATCAGCAGCAGCAGGCAGAGGGCGGCCAGGCTGGGACGCTGCGCCAGCAGCAGCGCCGCCAGCACGACCAGGAAGGCGAGCGGCGGGGTCAGCGCCGACAGGAAGGGCTCGCGCCCGTCCTCGAAGCAGGCGAAGCCGGCGGCGCGGCCGGTGCCCAGGAGGAACAGGCCGCGGATGATGGCGCGAGCCCGTCCGACTCGTCCGGCGGTCCGTCTCGGCAAGCCTCGGTTCATGCTGGAAGTCCCGTTCGCGTCGGCGTGAGCAGGCGTTCGATCAGCGCGCGATAGATCGCTGTCAGCGAAACCAGATCGGCCAGCGGCACGCTCTCGTCGGCCTGGTGCATGGTGGCGCCGACCAGCCCGAACTCGGCCACCGGACAATGACGCGCGATGAATCGTGCATCCGAGGTGCCGCCGCCGGTATCCAGGGCGGCCTGCCGTCCGGTGACGGAGGCGATCGCGTCACGAAGCGCGTCGATCGCCGGGCCGGGCTCGGTGCGGAACGACTCGCCGCTGACATGGATGTCGAGCCGGGCGCCGGGCGCATGGGCGTCGCAGGCCGCGCGCAGCATGGCGCCGAGCGAGTCGCCGCTGTGCAGATCGTTGAAGCGGATATTGAGCCTGGCCTGCGCCCGCGCCGGGATCACGTTGGTGGCCGGGTTGCCGACATCGACGCTGGTCACCTGCAGGCTCGACGGCTCGAAGGCGTCGCTGCCCTGGTCGAGCGGGGTCTCGGACAGCGCGCAGAGCAGCCGCAGCAGCGGATGCACGGGATTGGCGGCGCGCTTCGGATAGGCGACATGGCCCTGCACGCCTTCGACCACGATCGTGGCGTTGAGGCTGCCGCGGCGGCCGGTCTTGATCATGTCGCCGAGCCTCGCCGGGTTGGTCGGCTCGCCGACGATGCAGAAATCCGGGATCTGGCGGTTTTCCGCCATCCACTCCAGCACGCGCACCGTACCGTCGGTGGCGGGGCCTTCCTCGTCGCCGGTGATCAGCAGGCTGAGCGAACCGGCCGGCGCCGCTTCGGACAGGTAGTCGGCAGCGGCGGCGACGAAGCAGGCGATGCCGCCCTTCATGTCGCAGGCGCCGCGGCCGAACAGCACGCCGTCGCGGATCTCGGCGCCGAACGGGTCGGTGCTCCAGGCGGCGTCGCCCGGCGGCACCACGTCGGTATGGCCGGCGAAGCAGAGATGCGGCGCGGCACTGCCGATCCTGGCGAACAGGTTCGGCGTGTTGCCAAACGGCAGGTGGGTCACGGCGAAGCCGAGCGTCTCCAGGGTCGCGGCGAGCACGGCCTGTGCGCCGCCATCCGCGGGGGTCACCGACCGGCAGGCGATCAGCTTGCGGGCCAGGACGACCGCCGCATGCGTCTCGTCCGGGCCGGTCGGGGTCGCCGGGTCGGTCAATCGCGCAACAGATCGTTGATCGAGGTCTTGGATCGGGTGCGCGCATCGACGCGCTTGACGATCACCGCGCAGGCCAGCGACGGGCGCGGCCGGCCGTCCGCGCCGGGCTCGGCCGGCATGGCACCCGGCACCACCACCGAATAGGCCGGCACCCGACCCATGAACACCTCGCCGCTGGCGCGATCGACGATTTTGGTGGAGGCGCCCAGGAACACGCCCATCGACAGCACGCTGCCGCGCTCCACGATCACGCCCTCGGCGACCTCCGACCGGGCGCCGACGAAGCAATCATCCTCGATGATCACCGGGGCGGCCTGCAGCGGCTCGAGCACGCCGCCGATCCCGGCGCCGCCGCTGATGTGGCAGTTGCGGCCGATCTGGGCGCAGCTTCCGACCGTCGCCCAGGTGTCGATCATGGTGCCGGCGCCGATCCAGGCGCCGACATTGACGAAGCACGGCATCAGCACCACGCCGGGCGCGACGTAGGCCGACCTGCGCAGCACGGCGCCCGGCACGGCGCGGAAACCCGCCGCGGCGAAGTGCGCCTGGTCCCATCCCTCGAGCTTGAGCGGCACCTTGTCGAACGCCGGAGCGCCGCCGATGCCGGGGCTCGGCATGCTGTCGTTGAGACGGAACGACAGCAGCACCGCCTTCTTCAGCCATTCGTGCACGGTCCAGTTTCCGGTCTCGCCGGCCACCGGGGTCGCCACCCTGAGGGTGCCGGAATCGAGCTGCGAGAGCACGGTGTCGACATCCGCGCGGGCTTCGCCGGCGGTCGACGCGGTCAGGTCCGCGCGCTGCTCCCAGAGGGCTTCGATACGGTGGCGCAGCGCGTCTTCGGTCATGATCTTCCGGCTCGGCAGGACGGCGCGGACCATGCTCAGCGCGCCGGCCGGTTGTCAACGAGACCCGATCATCGGTTAGAACAGGGGATACTTTTACCGAACCTTCATCTTATAGTCCCACAGTCGGCCGGAGATGGACACGAGTGCTACCCCGATGACCGCATCCTCGCTTTTGACCACCCCGCCGCCCGGCACACCGTCGGGGCAGGGGCCGAACGGCGCGACCCCGGGCAGCCACGAGGTTCGCGGCAGTGGAGACGGCCCCGCCGACCCCGCGCTGCTGGATGCGCTCGAAGCCAGCCGCGCGCACTGGAAGGCGGTTGCCGATCTCGCCTTCGATCTGAGCTTCGAGACCGATCAGGAGGGGCGTTTCGTGCTGGCTTCGCCGGCGGCGTTCGGCTGGACCGGCGCGGAGCTGCTGGGTCGCAAGGGCTCCAGCCTCCTGGAATGGCCTGAGCCGGATGGGTCCGACCCGTTCCGGCCGGAGGCTCCCTGCCGGCGCCGCCGCGCCTGGATCAGACGTGCCGACGGCAGCGTCGCGGCGGTGCTCATCTCCGCCGCGCCGCTGTTCGCGCCCGACGGCAGCGTGATCGGCGCCATCGGCGGCCTGCAGGACATCAGCGAACAGGAGCTCCGCGCCCAGGCGGTCGCCGAGCAGCTCCACACTTTCCGACAGGTCGCCGCGATCGCGCGGCGCATGCGTCGCGCGGTGCTGCCGGAGATGGTGATCCGGATCGGCCTCGAAGCGCTGATGGAGGCGGTCGGCGGCTATGGCGCCGTCATCACCACCTGCGAAGCCGGAGCCCGCCCCGGGTCGGCGACCGTGCCGGCGACCCCGCCGGGCGAGAACGCGGCGATGGTCGCCGGCGCCGTGCCGGCGGTGCTGCATCGCGTCGGCGAGGCGCCGGCGGCGACCGACGCGGACATCATCGCCCTCGCCTCGTCCGCCGCCTCGGGCGCCACTGCGCCGTGGTCTCGGGTGCAGCCCGGCCTCGGCCGCACCCTGATCCTGTCCGCGATCGCCACCCATTTCTCCGAGCCGGTGATCCTGATGCTCTGGCGCGAGGCCGGGCGCGGCTGGTCCGCCGCCGACGAGGCGCTGGTGGCAGGATTCATGGCCAATCTCGGCGGCGTGCTGGAACATGACCAGGTGCAGCGCGAACTGGCCAGGCAATCGGGCGTGGATGCGCTGACCGGCCTGCTGAACCGCGACAGTTTCGTCCAGGAAATCGGCCGCCGCCTCGACCGGCTCGATGCGGAGGGCCTGTCCGCCACGCTGATGGTGGTCGGGCTCGACAGGTTCGAGGCGGTCAACCAGCGCGCGGGGTACGAAAACGGCGATGTGCTGCTGAAGGGCGCCTCGCAATTGCTGCGCGACGCGGTCCGGCCGACCGATCTCGCCGCCAGGCTGGGCGGCGACGTGTTCGCGCTGTGGCTGGACGGCGCCGACCAGTTCGCCGCGGCGGAGCGCGCGGAAAATCTGTGCAAGTCCGGCGTCGGGCTCGATCTCGAGCAGCCGGTCCATGTCCGCCTGTCGATCGGCCTGACGACCCGGCCGACGCGGTCGTTCGAGAGCATCGAGACCTTGCTGGAGCAGGCGCATGCCGCGCTGGGCGCGATCAAGCTGGCTGGCGGCGGCCGCTGGCATTTCTACAACGAGGGCATCGCTGCGTGAATTCACGCACCCTGCCGGAGGCCCTGGCGATGCGGCGGCCTGAGCCAGGCGCGCATCCCGGCCCGCACAAACCGATGCGTGGCGCGTCGACCCAGAGCGTCGCGGAGCGTGGTGCGCCTCGTGGCGGTGGGCTTGATGCGCCCGGCGGAGCGGAACCCGAGCCTCCGGGCTTCGCGCCTGCCGCCGCGCCAGACGCCACGCGACCCTCCCCGCCCGCGTCCGGTCTCTGCCCGGCGGTGGATTCGCTGGTCGAGCTGGGTGTCCCGGCGGCCCGCGCGGCGTTGCGCGCGCGCTTGTCGGAACGCCTGTCGGCCCTGTTCGAGGCGCGATGCGCGAGCCTGGTGGCCGCGCGGCTTCAGGCGTCGCCGGGTGCGGTTCGCGAGGCCCTGCTGCAGGAGCGCGTCGGCCACGCCGACGCCGTCGGCCGGCTGCTCGCTGGCCTGCATCCCGCCGAGGCGATCGGGATCATGGCGCCCGCGCAGGACGAGGCAGGCCGCGCCCTGGTCAGGTCGTTCCTGTTGTTGCCGCAGCGATCGCTGCGCGAGGCAGCGCTCGATGGAAGGGGCCGCTCCGGCCAGGACGATCCTGCCGGCGTCGCCGGACTCGACCGGGAATGTCTCGTCGCGCTGCGCGCCGGGCTGACCCGGCTCGGACTCGAGTCGGCGCATCTCAACGAGCCCGGCACGGGCCGGCCAGGAGAGCCGGATGCCGGACCCTGCGACGAGGGCGTGTTCCTGGCCTTGCTGCGACGGGGCGCCGAGCAGGCTGCGATCGACTGCCTGGCGCGTGCGGCGCAGATCGACGCGACGCTGGTCGAACGAGCGGTTTCGATGCGCGACCCGCGTGCCCTGGTCAGCCTGGCCTGGAAGGCCGGCTATTCGATGCAGGCCGCATCGAGGCTGCAGAGCGAGCTCGCCGGCATTCCCCCGGGATCGGCGCTGCGGGCGACCGCGACCGGCGCGTGTCCGCTGGGTCGGGGCGAGATGGCGTGGCAGCTTCGCGAGCTGGTGCAGACCGCCGTCTGACGATCGCGGCGCGATCAGGCGCCCCTGATGAGGGTGCCGGGGCCCGCGGAGGTGAACAGCTCCAGCAGGCAGGCATGCGGCACGCGACCGTCCAGGATGACGGCGGCCCTCGCCCCGGCCTGGACCGCCTGCAGGCAGGTCTCGACCTTCGGAATCATGCCGCCGGAGATCATGCCGCTGGCGATGCCGCGCCTGGCCTCCTCCGCGCTCAGCTCCGGGATCAACTGCCGATTCTCGTCCAGCACGCCCGGCACGTCGGTCAGCATCAGCAGCCTGGTCGCGTTCAGGGCCCCGGCGACCGCGCCCGCGGCGGTGTCGGCGTTGATGTTGTAGGTCTGCCCGTCATCGCCGATGCCGACCGGGGCGATCACCGGAATCACGCCGGACCCGGACAGGGCGTAGAGCACGCGGGTATCGATGTGCGACGGCTCGCCGACGAAGCCGAGATCCAGCGCGCGCTCGATGTGGCTGTCGGGGTCGCGTACGGTACGGGTCAGCCTGGTGGCGCGGATCATGTTGCCGTCCTTGCCGGAGATCCCCACCGCCAGGGCGCCGGCCTGGTTGATCAGGGCGGCGACCTGTTTGTTCACCGAGCCGGACAGCACCATCTCGATCACGTCGACCATCGCCGCGTCGGTGATGCGCAGGCCGTCGACGAACGACGATTTGATGTCCAGCCGGTCGAGCATGGTGTTGATCTGCGGACCGCCGCCATGCACCACCACCGGGTTCACCCCGACCAGCTTGAGCAGGGCGACGTCGTGGCCGAACGCCTCGGCGAGCTTCGGGTCTCCCATCGCATGGCCGCCGTACTTCACCACGATGGTGTCGCCGGCATAGCGGCGCAGGAACGGCAGCGCGCTGGCCAGGACCGCCGCCTGCTCGCTGGCGATGCGCAGATCTTCGTCGCTCAGGCTCATGGTGCCGGTCCTCCTGGCGATGCAGTGTCAGGCCGAGAGGGCGAGCTCGGCAAGAGACGCGCGCAGCTCGGCGATGCCGGCGCCGTCGCTGCTGCTGGTGGCCAGCACCAGAGGATGGGCGGCGGCGTAGGTCTTGGCGAGCGCCTCGACCTCGGCGCGCTTGGCCGCCAGGATGGCGGGCTTCGGCACGTCGCACTTGGTCAGGACGATCTGGAAGATCACCGCAGCCCGGTTGAGCAGCGTCATCGCCTCGGTATCGGTGGCTTTCAGTTCGATCCGGCTGTCCAGCAGCAGCACCACGCGGCGCAGCGTCGGCCGGCCGCGCAGGAATTCGAACATCAGCCCCTGCCAGTCCTCCTTCACCGCGAGATTGGCCTTGGCGTAGCCGTAGCCGGGCATGTCGACCAGGGTCAGGCGTTCGGCGAGCGCGAAGAAGTTGAGCTGCTTGGTGCGGCCCGGTTCGGACGAGGCACGGGCCAGGGCGCGGTGCCCGGTCAGGGCGTTGATCAGGCTGGATTTGCCGACGTTGGAGCGGCCGGCGAAGGCGACCTCCGGCAGGTCCGGCTCGGGAAGCTGGTCGATGCGCTGCGCGGCATAGAAGAACCTGGCCTGGCCGGCGAACAGCAGCCGGCCGGTCTCGATCGCCTGCGCCCGCTCGTCTGCGGACGGGGCTTGAGGGACGAAATCCGGGCCGGGTTGCGGGCTCACTGGAGCGGGCTCAGCTACGCACCACGCCGACCTGGCGGGTCCCGCCGAGACGGGTGCGGCGCTGGATCAGCCATTGCTGCATCACCGTCAGCAGGTTGTTGCCGCAATAATAGATCACCAGACCGGCCGGCTGGCGCGCCAGCACGAACATGAAGATCAGCGGCATGATCTGGAACAGCCGGGCCTGCGCCGGATCGGCCGGCGGCGGATTCATGCGCTGCATCAGCAGCATGGTGCCGCCGAGGATGATCGGCCAGACCCCGAGATGGAGGAAGGGGCTGAGCGCCGAGGGATCGAACGGCAGCAGGCCGAACAGGTTGAAGATGTTGGTCGGATCGGGCTCGGAGAGATCCTTGATCCAGCCGAAGAACGGCGCCTGGCGCATCTCGATGGTGACCAGCAGGTCCTTGTACAGGCACCAGAACACCGGGACCTGCACCAGCATCGGCAGGCACCCGGCCATCGGGTTGGCACCCTCCTGCTTGTAGAGCGCCATCATCTCCTGGTTGGTGGCCATCGGATCGCCCTTGTGGCGCTCGCGGACCGCCTGCATCTTCGGCGCCAGCAGCTTCATCTTGGCCATTGAGCGGAACTGCTTGATGGCCAGCGGGAAGAACAGCGTCTTGACGATCAGGGTGAAGACCAGCAGCGCCACGCCGAAATTGCCCAGCGTCGTGTTGAGCCAGTCCAGCACGTAGAAGATCGGCTTGGTCAGGAACGCGAACCAGCCGAAATCGACTGCCTTCCAGAAATCGCCGATGCGCAGGTCGTCCTCGTAGCGGTTCAGCAGGTGCACTTCCTTGGCGCCGGCGAACACATGGCTCGCGGTGTCGAGCGTGCCGCCGGCGGCGAGCTGGATCGGCTGCTGGACGATGAAGTCGGCCTGGTAGGTCCCGGCGCCGGCGTTCGGGATGTAGCGGTAGCTGGCCGTCACCGCCTGGTCGGGCGCCGGGATCACCGCGGTGAGCCAGTATTTATCGGTGATGCCGGCCCAGGCACTGCGATCGCCCGCCGGCTGCGCCGAGGACCAGCCGGTGCCGCCATGCTCGGCGGCGTTCGATTTCACGCTCTTGTAGGACATCTCCTCGAGACGGCCGTCGGTGATCGCGATCGGGCCCTCATGGACCAGGTAGCCGCCGGTCACGACCGGGGTGTAGCTGCGGCTGACCCGCGACCACGGCAACAGCGCGACCGGCTGCGTGCCGTGGTTCAGGACGCGCTGATGCACCGTGAACATGTAGTCGCGGTCGATCGAGACCAGAAGCTGGAACACGAGGCCGGCGCCGTTGTCCCAGGACAGGGTGACCGGAGTCGCCTGGGTCAGGCTCGGCTGGTCGGCGGTCCAGAGCGTGTCGCTGTCGGGCATCTTTACATCGCCGACCGCGCTCCAGCCGAGCTGAACCAGGTTGGGCTGCGTCTGGTCCTGCGGCTCCAGCACCCTGACCTCCGGGCTGCCCGGCTTGACCGTCTCGTGATAGTCCGCGAGCAGCAGATCGTCGAAGCGGGCGCCGACCAGGTTGATGCTGCCATGGACACGGGTGGCGGCGATGGGCAGGCGATGCTCCGGTCCGGGCGGCGGGATCGAGGCGGGCTGGCTGCCCGGCGGGGTGAGATCGGTGGTCGGACGCGGCGCGTCGCCGGCCGGCGTCGACTGCGTGCTGGCGGCCTGGTCGTGACGAACGGACTGGTGGGTCTGCTGCGGCATCAGCTTCTCGAAGCCAATGATGATCGCGAACGAGATCGCGAACGCGAGCAGGAGGCGTTTCATGTCCATCGGCGGGTCGTGTCCATCAGCGTGGTCGGTCTCGGCGGAAGGGTGACGCGGTCGGCACGGGGTCGTGACCGCCGGGATGGAACGGGTTGCAGCGCATGACGCGGGCGATGGCAAGAGCCAACCCGCGCACCGGGCCGTGCGCGTCGATCGCCGCGATCGCATAATGGCTGCAGCTCGGAGCGAACCGGCAGTTGCTGCCAAGCATCGGGCTCAGCACGAGCTGGTAGGCGCGGATCGGCGCGCACAGGAGCCGACCGGCGAGCGCGCGGGCGGTCATCGCGGGATCGGCGACGGGTCGGGGTGCGCGGCTGCGGGCGCCCCGGACGGCGCGCCGGACAGCGCATTGGTGCGCTTGAGCGCGCGCCGGACATCGTCGATCAGGGCCGGAAACGGTCGGCTTCGCGTGCCGTCCCGTCCGATCAGGACCAGGTCGACGCCCAGCAGCGGATGGCCGGCCGCCGCCTGGTCACGCAGCAACAAACGTGCGGCCTCTCGCAGCCGGCGCTTGGTCCGGTTGCGGATGACGGCGTTGCCGACCTTCTTGGTGACGGTGAACCCGAGCCTGGCGGGCGCGGCGTCGCCGCGTCGCAGGCACTGCAGCACCAGGCCCGGCATCGGCGCCTTGGCGCCCTTGGACGCGACCTTCAGGAACTGGACGCGGCGCTTGAGCCGGACATCAGGAGACGCCATGTCGCCGCCCCCTGCCCGTAGCCCCCTGCCCGTGGCCCCTTGGCCCGGCCATCGCGACTCAGGCTGACAGCTTCTTGCGGCCCTTGGCGCGGCGATTCTGCAGCACGTTGCGGCCACCGACGGTCGCCATGCGGGTGCGGAAGCCATGGCGCCGCTTGCGGACCAGCTTGGACGGTTGATAGGTGCGCTTCACGGCTGCACTCTCCTGAACAGAGGGTCCGTCGCAGCAGGCCGACGGACCGGTCTTAGACGCGGTTGATCGAAGGCCGCGCCGCACGATCGCGGGCGCCTCCGGAGCGGCGGCTTATAGGCGCTGCGGAGCGCGCGGGTCAATGGATATACCGCGCTTGAGCCATGACCGTGTTTGGCCGACTATGCGACAGCAATGAGCGCATCCTCCACGACGATCCGGCGCGTCCTGCTGCTCAGCGCTGCGGTGCTGGTCGCCAGCCTCGCGACCCTACCGTCCGCGGTGCCGGACGCGGCCAGGATCCTGCTGCCGTTCCTGGTGTCTCTGACCCTGGGGTTCACGCTGTGGCGTGGCGTCGAGGGCGCCAGGCTGGCGGCCGAGCGTCGCCTGGAAGGCGCCGAGGCGCAACTGGCCGCCGCCGCCAAGGCCGGCTCGCAACTGCGGCACGACCTGCGGGGCATCCTGTCGCCGGCCCTGCTGACCGCGGACCGGCTGTCGAACAGCCAGGATCCGATCGCCAAGCGCGCCGCCGACACCATGATCGCCACCATCGAGCGAGCGGAGGTCAGGCTGCGGGACGAGCAGCCGTGACAAGGGTGGCGATTCGAAGCCTGGCCGCTCGACCCCGGTGAACAGGCACCGAAATCGAGCGGCGTTCGAGACCCGCGCTCAGCCGCGCTGGATCAGCTCGATCTTGTAGCCGTCCGGATCCTCGACGAAGGCGATCACGGTGGTGCCGAACTTCACCGGGCCGGGCTCGCGGGTCACCTTGCCGCCGCCGGCGCGGATCTTCTCGACCGCGCTGGCGATGTCGGGCATGCCGACCGCCAGGTGGCCGAAACCGGTGCCGACCTCGTAGCCGTCATCCTCGCCCCAGTTGTAGGTCAGCTCGATCTCGGCCTGGCCGTGCGCGTTGTCGGCGTAACCGACGAACACCAGCGTGTACTTGCCGGCGGTGACCTCGCTGCGGCGCAGTTCGCGCATGCCGAGCAATTCGTAGAAGGCGACGCTCTTCTCCAGGTTCCGCACCCGGAGCATCGTATGCAGGTAGCTGCTCATCCGTTGGTATCCCTTTGTCCTGGGGCCGCCGGATCGATGCCGACCAGGAACAGCCCATGCCGGTCGGCTGCATCGCGCAGACGTCCGGGATCGGTGAGAAGGGTACCGCCGGCCTCGAATGCAATCCCCGACAGGCCGGCTTCCGCGGCCGCGGCGACGGTATTGGGGCCGATCGTGGGCAGGTCGGCACGGCGATCCTGGCCCGGCTTGACCAGCTTGACCAGGACGCCGCCTCTGCCGGGCTGCCCCAGGGTCGCGGCGCGGGCCAGCATCCGGTCGGTGCCTTCGAGTGCCTCGACCGCCAGCACCAGCCCGTCCTGCACCACGCAGCCCTGCCCGACATCGAGCCGGCCCAGCGCCTGCACCACGGCGACGCCGCGTTCGATGTCGGCCTCTGCCCGCGCGTCGGGGGCATGCCGTCCCAGCGCGCCGATGCGGGCGACGCGATCCTCGAGGAATTCATGCGCGCCACGCACCGCGAAGCCCTCCTCGCCCAGCACGCGGACCAGGGCGGCCAGCAGGCCGTCATCGCCGGCGAACAGCGCCCGGCCGATCCGGGCGAGGATCCTCGCGCCCTCGGCGTCGGGACGGAGATCACGCAGCGAAGGGCGGCGGACCGGCCCGATCAGCACCAGCTCGGAGCAGCGATTCGCCCTGAGCGTGGCGAGGATACGCCCAGCCGCTGCCAGGCGGACCACCTCGTGCGGCCAGGGCGCGATCACCTCGGGCTCGGCGAAATCCTGGAACGCGACCAGGAACACCGCCCTGCCCTGCGCCGCCGCCGCCGCCGCGACCTGGCCGGGCAGCGGGCCGCCGCCGGCCAGAATGCCGAGCGCGCCGCCGGACACGGGCTCCGCCCGTGCGTCCGGCCCGGCGTCGGTCGCGCTCAAGCGCCCTCGCTCTCCTCGGCGGCGCCGCGTGTGGCGATCCTGACCAGGCCGCGACGGCTGGGCGCGTCGATGAAGGCGAGGATCTCCGCGACCCGCGGATCGGCGCCGTACTCGGCGCGGACCGCGGCCAGACGCGCCTCGAACACGGGGATGCCGGCACTCTGGCGCGGATAAAGCGTTCGGAAGGCGCGGCGCAGGCGCTGCATCTCCTCGTGGCCGACGCCGTTGCGGCGCAACCAGATCCAGTGCAGCCCGACCAGACGGGCGCGATTCCCGAGCACGCTGCCATAGGGGATCACGTCGCTCTCGACGCCGCACACGCCGCCGACCATCGCCGCGCGGCCGATGCGCACGAACTGGTGCAGCGCGGCGGAGCCCATGATTCGGGCATCGTCGTCGATCACCACATGGCCGCCCATCACCACGTTGTTGACGATGATCACCCGGTCGCCGAGCAGACAGTCATGCGCGACGTGGGCGTTGGCCATGATCAGGCAGTCGTCGCCGACCCTGGTCAGGCCGCCGCCGGTGGCGGTGCCGCGATGGATGGTGACGTTCTCCCGGATCACCGTGCGCGCGCCGACGGCGCAGCGTGTCGGCTCGCCGCGATATTTCAGGTCCTGCGGCGCCAGGCCGACGGTGCTGAACGGGTAGAGCGTCGCGCCAGCGCCGATCTCGGTCCGGCCGTCGACGACGACGTGCGAGATCAGCGTCACCCCGTCGCCGAGCACGACGTCGGGTCCGACGCTGCACCAGGGGCCGATCGTCACGTCGGCGCCGATGCGCGCGCCGGCCGCCACGATCGCGCTCGGATGGATGGTGGGGCTGGGGACGCTCTGGATCACGCTCTGGATCACGCTTTCAGGGCGCAGCCCGACGAGGTCTGCTTCCATGGTGGGAAGGTCTCCGGATGGTCCGGCGGTGGCTCGCAAGGGCTGCCATCGTGCCGAAACGCTAGGCCGCGCGCACGACGCGGCCAAGACAAAGGATGTTACCGGTCTTTACCGCTCAGCTCATGATCATCGCGCCATAGGACGCCTCGGCGACCGACACGCCGTCGACCCGGGCGATGCCGCGGAATTTGTAGACGTTGCCGCGCTGGCGCTCCTTGACGACATGGATGCGCAACTGGTCGCCCGGTCCGACCGGACGCCGGAACTTGGCGTTCTCGATGGTCATGAAATAGACCAGCTTGCCGTCGAATGCGGCGCCCAGCGTGAGCACCACCAGGGCGGCCGCGGTCTGCGCCATCGCCTCGATGATCAGCACCCCCGGCATCACCGGCTTGGACGGGAAATGCCCCTGGAAGAACGGCTCGTTGACGGTGACGTTCTTGATCCCGACGGCGCTTTCGCCCAGCACCACCTCGACCATGCGGTCGATCATCAGGAACGGGTAGCGATGCGGGATCGCCGCCATGATCTCCAGGATGTCGACGGTCGCACCGGTCCCGTCGGCCAGGCGTGCATGCACGGGAGCGGCCTGTCCGTGTTCGTTGTCTGTCGTTCCGTCCATCGGCCCTCAGCCTTGTCCCTCTTCGCCGACACCGCCCTGGGCAGCGCCCGGCCAGCGCCTATTCGTCATCGGCCTATTCGTCATTGTCGGCCGACGAGACCGGCCGCTTCGCCAGCCGACGCAGGGCGGCGACGTTGCGGAAGAACTCCCGGAACGGCATAGCCGGGCTGCCGATTACATCGGAGCCCGCTTCCACATCGGACATGACGCCGCATTGCGCACCGATCCTGGCTTTGCGTCCCACCCGGATGTGGCCGATAAGACCTGCCTGCGCCGCGATCGTGACGAAATCCTCGAGCTCGGTGGAGCCCGAAATCCCAGCCTGCGCCACGATGATGCAACACCGACCGATACGTACGTTGTGCCCGATCTGGACCAGATTGTCGAGACGCGAGCCGGCGCCGATCACCGTGTCCTGCGACGAGCCACGGTCGATGGCGGCGTTGGCGCCGATCTCCACATCGTCGCCGATCAGCACGCGGCCGAGCTGCGGCACGGTCTCGAATCCGGCCGGTCCGACCGCGAAGCCGAAGCCCTCCTGGCCGATCCTGGCGCCCGGGAACACCGTGACCCGCGCGCCGAGTTCGGCATGGCTCAGGCTGACATGCGCACCGATCCGGCAGTCCGGGCCGAGCACCACGCCGTCGCCGATCGCGGCATGGCTGGCGATCAGGCATCCGGGACCGATCTCGGCGCGTGCGCCGACCGACACGAAAGGACCGATCTCGGCGCCGGGATCGATCCTTGCCGTGTCGGAGATCCAGGCGGTCTCATGGATGCCGGGACGTGCCGCCGGTCGCGGATGGAACAAGGCCGCCGCGCGCGCCCAGCCGAGATAGGGCTCCGGCGTGATCAGTGCCACGCTGCCGTCCGGCACCTTGTCGGCGAAGGCGGGTGCGACGATCACCGCCCCCGCCCTGGTGTCGGCCAGCAGCGGCAGGTAGCGGCGATTATCCAGGAAGCTGAGCTGGTCGGGACCGGCCGCCTGCAGCGGCGCCACGCCGACGACCATGGTCCCGCGCAGCGACGCCGCGAGCGCCACGCCGATCCGGTCGGCGATCGCGCCGAGCGGATGCGGACCGGTGCGGTCGAAGAAGCGCCGGTCGCCTGGTCCAGAGACCTTCTCCGCCGCGACGCCGGACATCGGCTTCGATCCGGTCTAGTGCTTCGGCGCGGCCGGCTTGGTCGCGACCGGGGTGGCGCCGGGCGCCGGCCCGGGGGTGGTGCCCGGCGCCGGGCCGGGATTGGCGGTGGTCGGATAGGTGCCGCTCTTGGCCAGAACTTCCGGATCGACGCCGTCGGCCGGGATGAACACGGACGGCAGGGTCGCGTTCAACTGGCCGATCACCTGCGGGGTGATGTCGAAGTCGGGGAAGTTCAGCGCCACCTGCTCGCGATGGAGCACCAGGTTCATGCCGTGCGAGGCGGAGACCTGCTTGATCACCTGCACCAGCTCGCGCTCGATCTGGCCGATCGCCACCTGGGCGGCCTCCTGGATGATGCGGTTGCGATCGCGGAAATCCTTCTGCGCGGCCTGCACCCGGGCCTGCAGCGCCCGCACCTTGGCCTGGGCCTGAGGCTGGGTCAGGCCGCCCTTCACCTCGTCCTGGATCTGCTTCTCGGTGGCGCGCCAGCCGGCCTGCTCCTTCTGCGCGTCCTGGTTCAGCTTGTCGCGGCGCGCACCGAGCACGCTCTCGACCTGCTGGCCGGCGGAGGACTCGCGCATCACGTCCGGCACGCTGATCACGCCGAGCACGGCGGCCGGCGGCGCGGTGCCCTTGGGCAGCTCGGACAGCACCGGGATCGGCGGCAGCGGCAGCACCGGCTGCGCCTGCGGCGCCTGCTGGCCCTGCTGATCGGCGCCATCCTCCGGACCCGGCATCGCCTCCGGCATGGGCTGGGCGGCCGGCACAGGCGCCGCGCGACGTCGGGCGGCCTGCTGCGGCGCATCGGCCGACGGCTGGCTGCTCTTGGGGACGAACCAGCCGCCCTGCTGGGCGTGGGCGGACTGCGCCAGGGCGAGCGGAAGCTGAGCGAGAAGGACGCCCGCGAACAGGAGGGCGCCGGTAGAACGAGACATCATCACCTCAGAATTGCGAGCCGAAGCCGAAGCGGAACACCTGCTGCTTGTCGCTGTTCTGCTTCACGACAGGGATGCCGAGATCGACGTTGATCAGGCCGAAGGGGCTTTTCCAGGACACGCCGACGCCGGTGCCGACGCGCGGGCGCAGATTGTTGCCCAGGATCGCCTGCTGCGGATCGAGACGGGAATTGGTCGGCAGCACGCGCGAGCCGGAAAGACCGCCGACATCGACGAAGTAGCGTCCGGAAAGACCGAGGTCGGGACCGACCGGCAGGGGGAAATTGAGCTGCGTGCTCTGCGTGTAGATGAAGCGGCCACCGAGCGCGTCCTGGGCCGGATGGAGGTTGGTCGCCTTCGAATAGGGTCCGACGCCGCCATCGTAGAAGCCGCGCAGATTGTCGCCACCGAGATAGAAATTGTCGACGATGTCCTGGCGGCCATTGTCGTAGTCGACGAGATATCCGGTGCCGGCCTTGAGCGAGACCGTCCAGTCATGGTTGCCGGTGAAGTAGTCGAGCGGAATGTAGTACGAACCGTCGATCTTGCCGCGCACGTATTTCTCGTTGCCGCCGAGCCCGGCCACGTCGCCGCCGACCGTGACCAGGAAGCCGCTATGCGGGGCAAGCCGGCTGTCGCGGCGATCGTAGGCGAGGGTGGTGCCGATCTGGGACAGGATCGAACGTCCGGACTCCGCCTGAACGTAGAGACTGGCGGCACTGTAGACGTCGGACACGTTCCGGTCGGTGAGCGTGTAGTTCCAGGACTGCGACAGATACCGGTTGAAGGCGTAGCCGATGCGCGCGGTGCCGCCGAGACGGGTCTCGTAGTAGTTCTGGATGCTCTGGCTGTTGCCGGTCGACTGGATGTCGAACAGGTCGATGCCGGCGACCATGTTGCGGCCGAGGAAATAAGGGTCGGTCAGCGACAGGTCGACCTGGTTCTCGTACTGGGCGATGGTTCCGGTCAGGCTGGCGTCGATGCCGCTGCCGACCAGGTTGGACTGGCGGATGCCGGCATTGCCGAGCACGCCGGCATCGGTCGAGTAGCCGCCGCCCAGCGTGATCTGGCCGGTCGGCTTCTCGGTGATGTTGGCGTTCACGTTGACGCGGTCCGGCGCCGAGCCGGGTGCCGTGTCCACGCTGACGGTATTGAAGAAGCCGAGGTCCTGCAGGCTCTGCTTGGCGCGGCGCTGCTCGGCCGGCGTGAACGGGTCGCCCTCGGCAAAGCCGAACTGACGCCGGATCACCCGGTCCTGGGTGATGGTGTTGCCGTTGATGTCGATGCGGTCGACATAGACCCGCGGGCCGTCGCTGACGTCGAACAGCAGGTCGACGGTATGGTTGTCGGTGTTGCGGGCGATCTCGGGCTTGACCAGCGCGAACGGGCTGCCGGTGGCCTGCAGCCTGGTCTGAAGACCGTCGGCGATATGCTGGATGTCGTCGCCGTCATACCATTGATGCTCGTAGATCTTGATCAGCGGACGCAGGCTGTCGGCGGTCACGTGGCGCAGCGACGAGGTGACCTGGATCTTGCCGATGCGGTAGCGCGGACCCTCGGTGATGGTGAACGTCACGAAGAACGACTTGCGGTCGGGCGACAGCTCGGCGGTGGCGTCGTTGACGCTGAAATCGACGTAGCCGTTGCGCAGGTAGAACCGGCGCAGCAGCTCGCTGTCGTATTTCACCCGGTCCGGGTTGTACTCGTCGGACGACGAGAAGAACCGATACCAGGCGGTCTCCTTGGTGGTGATCACCTGGGCCAGGCGGCCCTCGCTGAACGCCTTATTGCCGACGAAGCTGATCTTGCGGATCAGGGTCAGCTCGCCCTCGGTGATCTGGAAGATCACGTCCACCCGGTTGTGCGACAGGCGGATGATCTGCGGCGTGACGGTGACGTCGTAGCGGCCCTTCTGGGCATAGAGGTCGAGGATCTTCTGCCGGTCGCGGCTGGCCATCTCGGGGGTGTAGACCGCCCGGGCGCGCAGCTCGATCTCCTTGCGGATGTCCTCGTCCTTGGCGGCGTGGTTGCCCTCGAACGAGATGCG
>CAIMSN010000002.1 GCA_903844135.1 uncultured Rhodospirillales bacterium
CGGGCGGGGTCTTCGAGGTCGTAGAAGAGACGGTCGACCCGGGAGAAGTTCGGATTGAAGAACGGGTCGTTCCTGAAGAACGGCACCTTGCCCCAGCGCTCGTACATGGTCTGCTGCTCCCGGAAGAACCGTGCCTCCTGGTCGGGGCGCAGGTCGCTGCCGCGCGAAAGGCTTTCATGATGCCAGGCGACGAAATCGGCGCACCAGACGACGCGGCGGCCGCTGCCATAGACTTTCAGGCAGAGATCGACGTCGTTGTAGGCGACCTGGAGATGCTCCTCGTCGAAACCGCCGACCTCGTGGAATACCGACGCCCTGATCAGCATGCAGGCGGCGGTGACGGCGACCAGATCCTGGCTGAGCCGGGCGCGGCCGATATATCCGTAATCGTCGTCGGGTATGCCGAGATGGATATGGGCCGCGACGCCGTGCGTCCCGACGATGACGCCCGCATGCTGCACGGTCTTGTTCGGATAGAGGAACTTGCCGCCGACGATGCCGACCGCATCGTCGGCGAGCGCTTCGCCGACGATACGATTGAGCCAGCCCTTGTCCTCGATGAACACGTCGTTGTTCATGAAGACGTAGAATTCGGCGTCGCTTTCCCGCGTCGCGATGTTGTTCAGACGCGAATAGTTGAAGTCCTCGATCACGTCGATGACGCGGATCGCCGGGCCGGTCCTGTTCCGTTGATTCGCCTCGATCTCCTTGATGAACTTCGCCGCCTCGACCGAGGTCGACCAGTTGTTCACCAGGATGATCTCCCAGTTCGGATAATCGGTGTTGTCGCGCAGCGAGTCCACGCACTGCCGGGTGGTTTCGATCTGGTCCCTGAACGGGATGATGATCGACACCTTGGGCGTGGTCTGCGGGATCCATTCGACGCCGTAGATGGTCAGTCCGTTGATCGAGGACACCTTGGCCACCTGGCCCTTGCGCTTGAGATGGTCGGCAACCGCGCGCACGCCGGCATCGACCGCATAGCCCTTCTTCGACACGTCGGCGGCGGTCGAGTTCGGCGTGATCCGCCAGTGATAGAGAAGCTCGGGAACGTGCACGATCTGCTTCGGGCTCAGGATCTCCGAACAGCGCAGGATGAAGTCGTGGTCCTGGGCGCCGTCATATTCCTTCTTGAGCAGCCCGACGCTGCGCATCGTCTCGGTCTCGATCACCGTCAGATGGCAGACGTAGTTGCAGCCCAGGACGTAGCGGTAGTTCCAGTCCGGTTTGAAGTTCGGCTCGAGGTAGTAGCCGGCCTGGTCGACCTTGTCCTCGTCGGAATAGAGCAGCTTGGCGCCGGTGCGCTGCGCGGTTCGGATCATCACCTCGAGCGCCACGTCGACCAGCACGTCGTCATGATCGAAGAACACGGTCCAGGCGCCGCGGGCCGCGTCCATCGAGATGTTGGTGGCCTTGGCGATACCGACATTCTTCCGCGAACGGATGCAGCGTATGCGCTTGTCCTGGGCGCAGAACGCATCGATGCGGTTCGAGACCTCCTCGGATTTCGAGCCGTCATCGACGATCACCAGCTCCCAGTTCTGGTAGGTCTGGGCGATGACGCTCTCGACCGCGGCGACGAAGTCGGAGAGCAGCGGCTTGTAGGTCGGCACCATGACGGTAACGAAAGGCTCGTCCGCCAGCGTGCCGGCCTGCTTGAGAAGCTGGCGCTCGGCGGCGACGCGGGCACGCAGATTCTCGTAATAGCGGCGGGCCCAGCGATCGTAATCGCCGAGATGATAGCCCTGGCTCGGCAGCAGGTTGGTGATCTCGCGACGCAGCCGCTCCATGTCGGCATACATCCGGCTCATGTCGTTGGCGATCGAGACCAGCTTGCCTTCGAGAAAGTCGGAGACGGTCGCCGTGACGAACGGGCTGTTGTCGAGCTCGATCATCTCCGGCAGCACGAAGAAGCGGAACTTCTGCGAGAAGTTCTTCTGGAACGCGTGCGGGACGGTGAATTCGAAGCCGCAATTCGGGTCGCAGCCGAGCACGTTGCCGACGTCGCGGCGGAAGCGGTCGGCCTTCACCTGTGCGATCTTGACGTTCTCGCAGGTGATCAGGATGTCGCAGCGCGCCTCCGCGACCGGGTTGCGGCCGACCTTGCGCAACACCCAGCCGCGCAGCGCATTGTGCACCAGCCCGTCCACGTTGCCCTGCACGGTCACCAGCGGCGTATCGGCGAAGGTGAAGGAGGGCCGCAGCGCGGCGATGCCTTCGTCGCCCATGTGCTGCAGGGAGGAGCCGTCCGGCAGCAGGAGGCTCAGCACATGCGGCTCGCCGTCGAGGAATTCCTGCGGGATGTCGAACGCGAAACCGACTTCGGGAGAGGCGAGACCCAGCGCCCCGCGGACGTCGTCGCGCACGCCATCGCAGGTCACGGTCGAGATCTCGCGACCGTCGATGATCGCCCGCAGCACGACCACCTCGTGCGGATTGACGAGATCCGTCACCCAACCGGACGCTCGGCCCCCGGCCTCGTAGCGATCGCAATAGCCGGTGAAGCGCGACGAGATGGCACTGGGCTTCGTATCGTCCACGTCGGCCATTCGACACCTTCCGTTCGCCCGAGGCGGTGCCTCGGAGGTCGGCCGGAAACTACCGGATCGCCCAGGGGGGTGCAAACGCCAAACCGGCGTGCCGGACGCGCTCCGGTCCGGTATGCACCCCAGCGGCCGGCCTGTCAGCCGGGGCCGGCCTCGTCGGGTGTGCGCAGCGTCAGCGAGAGGGCATGCAGGCCGGTGCGGAACTCGTCGGCCAGCGCCTCGTGCACCAGCCGCGAGCGCTGCACCCTGCCCTGACCCTCGAACGCGGCGCTCACCACCAGCAGCGCAAAATGGGTCTCGCCGCCGGTGGCGGCGTCGCGGACCCCGGCATGGCCGGCGTGCCGGGCGCTTTCATCCTCGATCGCCATCCGCACCGGCGCGAAGCGGCTGGTGACGATGGCGGCGATCCGTGTCCGGCGATCCGCGCCGGCCGTCTGCTTCGAGGCGTCCATCGCGCCCTCTCCTCTGCTGTGGGTGGCGTGCGGCGGCGGTCACGGACGCTCTTGCACCGATGCGAACTGCACGCACATAAACGCCGTGATGATGCGACGGAACCAGCGACACCGGGCGTTCGACCCCGACCCGGCAGCGCCGGACCGTTCGTGCGACCTGCCGGGCTGCCAGGAGCGGGCCGGCTACCGCGCGCCGCGCTCGCGCCAGACCCTGAACGATTATTTCTGGTTCTGCCTCGATCATGTGCGGGAGTACAACGCGCGCTGGGACTACTACAAGGGCATGAGCCCGGGCCAGATCGAGGCACATCTGCGCGCCGACGTCTCCTGGAACCGGCCCTCCTGGCGGCTCGGCCATCTCGGCGGCGCGGCGGCGTTCGACGAGGAGCAGTTGCTCGACCCGCTGGGTCTGCTGCGCGGCAGCGCCGAGTCCAGGGTCCGGGCGAAGCAGCGCGCGCACGCCGTCGATCCGCGGCCGGAGGCGTTGCGGCAGCCGCTGGAGACCCTCGGCCTCGACTGGCCGGTCTCGCTCGCCGAGGTGAAGAGCCGCTACAAGGATCTGGCCCGGCGCCACCATCCCGACGCGAACGGCGGCGACCGCGCGGCGGAGGAACGGCTCAAGACCATCAACGTCGCCTACACCGCCTTGAAGCAGCATCTGGCGGAAACCAGGCTCGCCCGCACGGGTTGAGCCGAGGCGAGAACGGTTGCCGCGGGGCCCGGACACCAGCGCGTGTTCGGCGCCGATCTTGCGCGCCGGCCGTCCAGGCGGGACCATGGACGCCACGCAACGGATCGACGACCGCAAGCCGGGCGCCCTTGCATCAGACAGGAACGGGATACCGCATTTCATGGACGACATCGCCGACCGCCTGACGGGCCACCCTCCGGACGATGACGCGCTGCCCGGGTCCGATCTTGGTGCGGCCGGTGCCGAGGGGTTCCCGACGATCTCCAGCCTGACCGCCCCCGACCGGACGGTGGTGGCGCGCGAGGCATTCGGGATCGACAGCGACATGGTGGTGCCCGCCTTCTCCGTGCGCACCGACCATGTCCCGGAGATCGACACCGCCTACAAGTTCGACCGCGACACCACTCTGGCGATCCTGGCCGGCTTTGCCCACAACCGCAGGGTGATGGTGCAGGGCTATCACGGCACCGGGAAGTCCAGCCATATCGAGCAGGTGGCGGCCCGGCTGAACTGGCCCTGCATCCGCATCAATCTCGACAGCCACATCAGCCGCATCGACCTGATCGGCAAGGATGCGATCGTGGTCAGGGACGGCCAGCAGATCACCGAGTTCCGGGAGGGGCTGCTGCCCTGGGCGCTGCAGCACCCGTGCGCGCTGGTGTTCGACGAGTACGATGCCGGCCGGCCGGACGTGATGTTCGTCATCCAGCGGGTGCTGGAGGTGGAGGGACGGCTGACCCTGCTCGACCAGAACAAGGTGATCCGGCCGAACCCGTCCTTCAGGATCTTCGCCACCGCCAACACTGTCGGGCTCGGCGACACCACCGGCCTGTATCACGGCACCCAGCAGATCAATCAGGGTCAGATGGATCGCTGGAGCGTGGTCACCACGCTGAACTACCTGCCGCATGCGCAGGAGACGGCGATCGTGCTGGCCAAGACCGGCTGGGACGGCAAGGACCAGGCCGCCAAGCGGCGCGTGGAGAGCATGGTGGCGCTGGCCGACCTGACCAGGGCGGGGTTCATCCACGGCGACATCTCGACCGTGATGTCGCCGCGCACCGTGCTGACCTGGGCCGAGAACACGCGGATCTTCGGCGATCTCGGCTTCGCCTTCAGGCTGACCTTCCTGAACAAGTGCGACGAGGCGGAGCGGCAGACGGTCGCGGAATATTATCAGCGCTGCTTCAACCAGGAGCTGATGCCGTCCGGGCAGAAGCCACGCTGACATGAGCGGGAGCGGCGGCAACGGCGACCAGGGCGGACGGTCGGAGGCGTTCAAGCGCGCGACCGCTGGGGCGCTGCGGGCGATCGGCGGCCAGAAGGACGTGCAGGTCACGTTCCAGGCCGGCCCTGCCCAGGTCAGCGAGACCAAGGTCCGCCTCCCGCCGCCGAGCCGCTCGCTGCCTGACGCCGAGATCGCCAGGGTGCGCGGCGCCGCCGATTCCGCGGCACTCAGGTTGCGGCATCACGACAGCGCGGTCCATGCCGCGCGCACGCCCGAGCCGCGCGAGGCCCGCGAGGTGTACGACGCGCTGGAGCAAGCCAGGATCGAGGTCGTCGGCAGCCGGCACATGAACGGCGTCGCCGCCAACCTGCGCGCCAGGCTGGACCTGGAATGCGAACAAGGCGGCTACGCCCGCATGACCAGGCGCGAGCAGTTGCCGACGGCCACGGCGCTGGCGCTGCTGGCGCGGGAGCGGCTCGATGGCACGCCGGCGCCGGAGACGGCGCAGGCGGTGCTGGGCCTGTGGCGCGACAGCCTGGCCGAGGGCGCCGACAGCGCGCTCGATGCGCTGGCCGCGTCCAAGGACGACCAGAACGCCTATGCGCGCGCCGCACGGCGCCTGCTCGCGGCCTACGATCTGGCCGAAAGCGAAGGCGACACCGAGGAGCAGGACGAGGAGGAGGAAGGCAGCGAGTCCGGCGAGGACGAGGAGGAGAGCGAGTCCGAGCAGCCCCCTTCGCCGCAGCAGGAACAGGGGCGCGGCGCCGCCGATCAGACTCTCTCCGCGGAGCAGGAGGATGCCAGCGCCGGCGATGCCGAGGAGCAGGACGAGACCGAGCACGAGGAAGGCGGCGCCGAGGGCGAGGACCGTCCGGGCGGTCCGCAGCAGGAGCGCCAGGCCAACCAGGCCGAGATCGGCAGTGCCTACCGGGTGTTCACCCAGGAGTTCGACGAGGAGATCGCCGCCGAGTCGCTGTGCGACGCCGACGAGCTGAGCCGGCTGCGCCAGCAGCTCGACCAGCAACTGCACAACATGCAGGGCGTGGTGTCGAAGCTCGCCAACCGGCTGCAGCGCAAGCTGATGGCGCAGCAGACCCGCGCCTGGGAGTTCGACCAGGAGGAAGGCATCCTCGATGCCGGCCGCCTGGCCAGGATCGTGGTGAACCCGCTGCTGTCTCTGTCATACAAGCACGAGCGCGACACCGATTTCCGCGACACCGTTGTCACCCTGCTGCTGGACAATTCCGGCTCGATGCGCGGCCGGCCGATCTCGGTGGCGGCGATGTGCGGCGACATCCTGGCGCGCACGCTGGAGCGCTGCGGCGTCAAGGTGGAGATCCTCGGCTTCACCACCCGGGCCTGGAAGGGCGGACACAGCCGGGAACGCTGGGTCGCCGCCGGAAAGCCGCGCGATCCCGGCCGGCTGAACGACCTTCGTCACATCGTCTACAAGGCCGCCGACATGCCGTGGCGCCGGGCACGACGCAATCTCGGGCTGATGCTGCGCGAGGGGCTGCTGAAGGAGAACATCGACGGCGAGGCGCTGGCCTGGGCGCACCGCCGCCTGCGGGTTCGGCCGGAGAGCCGGCGCATCCTGATGGTGATCAGCGACGGCGCGCCGGTGGACGACAGCACGCTCTCGGTCAATTCCGGCAGCTACCTGGAGCGACATCTGCGCGAGGTGATCGCCGAGATCGAGAAGTCGCGCGGGGTGGAGCTGATCGCGATCGGCATCGGCCACGACGTGACGCGCTATTATCGGCGCGCCGTCACCATTACCGATGCGGAGGAGCTCGGCGGCACCATGCTGGCCAAGCTCTCGGAGCTGTTCGACGAGAAGGGCAGCCGCACCGGCGGCCGGCGCCTGCGCGCGGCCTGATGCGGCCCATCTGATGCGGCGCGCTTGATGCGTATCGTCCAGGTGCTGTGCATCGGCCTGGCGACCGGATGCGGCGTCGTGCTGCCGATCCTGGACATGCGGTTCGTGCCGGCCGGCCAGGGCCGTACCATCGGGCTGCTCGTGGCGTTCGGCCTCGCCATCCTGCTGATCCGGCGGCTCGGGCGCCTGCTGCACCGGCTGCTGGACGCGACCGACCGGCCGCTCCGGTTTCCACTGCTGGCGCTGTATGCGGCGATGGCGATGGCGCCGCCGGTCAGCCTTCTGCTGCTGCCGGGCCGGGCCGGCTGAGGGTCGTCCGCGGTCGACCGACGAGCGGATCCTGGGCGCGGTCGAACGCGGCGAGCGCCGCCTCGGTCAGGAAGGGTGCGTACAGGCTGCGCACCTGCAGGCAGCCCCATTGCATGTGCGCCTCGGTCAGGGCGCGCATGCCGCGATGCAGGGTCAGGAAGCTCACCCAGTAGCAGGAGACGATGCCGATATTGGCGACGAGCCGGTCTTGCTCGCCGTCCGGCAGGCGCAGCAGTCCCGCGTGTTGCATCGCCGCCATCACCCGGGCCATCTCCGCCATCAGCCTGACCGCGAGCCGTCGCAGGCCGCGGCGCAGGCCGGGTGCCGCGGACCTGACCGCGAGCGTGTCGCGGAACAGAAAGCGATAGGACCAGGACAGCCGGAACCAGGCCGGCAGCGCTCCGGCGTACCCGCTCGGATCGTCGCCGCCGATGGTCTCCAGCAGGGACAGCGAGGCCCGCTCGAAGCGGTCGAACAGCGCCAGATACAACGCCTCCTTGGTGCGGAAATGATAATAGAGATTGCCCTCGTTGATGCCGGCCGCGTCGGCGATCGACCGGGTGGTGACCTGGTCGGCACCGTGGCGGTTGAGCAGCGACAGGGTGACGTCGAGCACCCGCTCCCTGGTCGAGCCGCGTCCTGGCGTCGCGTCAGGCGGCTTGCGCATGATAAGGCAATCACCTTATTGTTGTCTAAGGTATAGACCTTAGGATGGCGACGCAGCCATGACCAATTTCGTCTCGACCCTCCGCGAAACACGCAGGGTCGCCCGCGCGATCGCCGCCACGATCCGCAACCCGCTCGAGGCCCTGCCGCCGGCGGTCTACGAGGAGCCGATCCTGCATACCAGGATCCTGAAGCGGGCGATGATCCACGTGATGGATCCGGCACTGATCCAGGAGCTCCTGGTCGGCAATGCGGCCCGGCTCGACAAGGGCCGCGCGGTGCGCCGCGCTTTGTCGCCGGCGCTCGGCGACGGGCTGCTCACGGCGGAGGGCGCAAGCTGGCGCTGGCAGCGCCAGGCGATCGCGCCGCTGTTCCGTCCCGACCGGGTCCAGGCGCTGGTCGCGCCGATGATCAAGGCGGCGGAGGATTGCAGGGACCGTCTGCGGGCGCACGGGCCGGACCGCCTGGTGGCGATCGAGCAGGAGACCGCGCGCACCACCTTCGACGTCATCGTCGAGACCATGCTGGCCGACGCGACCTTCGATACCGACACGATGATCCAGGGCGTCTCGAACTACGTCCGGCAGACCAACTGGAGCCTGGCCTCGAACATGGTGGGGGCGCCGCAATGGCTGCCGCATCCCGGCAAGCGGCGCGCCGAGAAGTCGAACGCGATCATGCGCCGGCAGATCAACGCGCACGTCGCGGCGCGTCGCGCCAAGGGCGCGCGGGACGCCACGCCAGACCTGCTGGACCATCTGCTGTCGGCGCGCGATCCAGAGACCGGGCGCGCCATGACCGACAGCGAGATCACCGACAATCTGCTGACCTTCCTGGCGGCCGGCCACGAGACGACGGCGCTCGGACTGGCCTGGACGCTCGACCTGGTGGGTCGTCATCCGGGCGTCGCGGCGCGGGCCCGTGACGAGATCCTGCGCGTCACCGACGGCGGACCGGTCGCGCCGCGTCATATCGCGCAACTCGGCTACCTCAAGCAGGTCTTCAACGAAGGGATGCGGCTCTACCCGCCGGCGCCGATGATCTCGAGGCAGGCCCAGGAGGCATTCACCCTGGACGGTGTCACGATCGAGGCTGGCAGCACGCTGGTGGTGCCGATCGGCGTGGTGCATCGGCACAGCGCGCTGTGGACCGACCCGGAGCGCTTCGACCCGGAGCGCTTCAGTCCGGAACAGGAGAAAGCCCGCCATCGCTACGCGTTCATGCCGTTCGGCGCCGGACCGCGGGTCTGCATCGGCAACATCTTCGCCCTGTCCGAGGCGGTGGCGATCCTGGCGGTTCTGCTGCGCGACCTGGATTTCGCCCCGGCGCTGGCGGTGCCGCCGCGACCGCGCATGGACATCACGTTGCGGCCGGAATCCTCCCTGCTGATGCGGGTGTCGTCGCGACGTCTGCATTGAGGCCGAGGTCCGCGCGCATCGCCTGGCGCGCCTCGGGCAGGCTCGCCGACAGATCGTCCGCGGCCAGCGAGAGCGCATGCGGCGAAAACGCCTGGCCGATCTCGTGGTCGGGCCAGTCGCCCTGCTTGGAAAGGGCGAAGACCAGCATGCGGCCGACCCGGGCGGCCATGGCCTGCTCCGACA
>CAIMSN010000003.1 GCA_903844135.1 uncultured Rhodospirillales bacterium
CCTGCTTGGATTCCGCGGCGCCGATGAACCCGACCGGCATGCCGATCACCGCCGCCGGTGCCGGCGCGCCGGCGTCGATCAGCTCCAGCAGGTGGAACAGGGCGGTCGGCGCGTTGCCGATCGCCACCACCGCGCCGCCGAGCCGGTCGCCCCACAGATCGAGAGCGGCGGCGGATCTGGTATTGCCGATCGCCTGCGCCAGATGCGGCGTCCTGGCATCGCGCAGGGTGCAGAGGACCTGGTTGTTCGCCGGCAGCCGCGCCCGGGTGATGCCGTGCGCGACCATCTCGGAATCGCACAGGATCGACGCGCCGTTCCGCAGCGCCGAGCGTGCGGCGGCGGCGAACCCCAGGCCGAAGCGGAGGTGGCCGGCGATCTCGACCATGCCGCTGGCGTGGATGATCCTGACCGCGACACGGGACTCGTCCGGCGCGAAGCCGGAGAGATCGGCTTCCGCGCGGATGGTGGCGAACGAGCGCGCATAGATCGCGGCGCCGTCGCGGATGTAGTCGTAGCCGCTCACGCCGCCCGGTCCTGGAACAGGTCCAGCGCCCGCACCGCGTCGAGCGCCAGGCCGCGCAGCACCGGCGTGTCGCCGGCGCTGCCGTGTCGCACCAGGTCGTAGCCTCCGTCGCGTCCGACCAGCGTGACGTCCGCCGCGCCGGGATGGGCGCAGCCCTTGTCGCAGCCCGACACGTGCAGGAACCGCCCCGGCGGCAGGCAAGCCGACAGTGTCGCCGCATCGGCGGCGGCGGGCGTGGTGGCGCTGCCGCAGCCCGGCGCGCCGATGCAGGCGGCGGTGCGCAGGCGCGGATCCGACGGGTCGATCAGGCGGTCGGACAGCACCGTCGCGATCGCCCGCCGGCCGTTCGGGGCCAGGCCGCCGATCAGGATCGCGCGCCAGGGGGTGATGCGCAGCGTCGCGTCGCCGAGCCGCAGCGAGAGTTCGGCCAGCATGCGCAGCAGGGCGGCGTCGCACTGGCCCGGCTGGGTGCCGACGCCGAACAGCCGGTCCCGCAGGAGCGGGCCGACCGGGATCGGCGGCACTGTCAGCACCGGCGTCGCAGCGATACCGGCAAGTCCGGCGCGGGCGAACAGCACGCCGCCCTGGAAGCGGGTCTCCGCGTCGACTGCGCGGGCGAGGCGCAAAGCGAGGTCGGCGGCCTGGCTCTCGGTGCAGGCGTGCGCGTAGCCGCCCGCCTCTATCCGCCAGACTCCGTCGCCGCCGCTGGAGCGCAGCGCGATGTCGCCGGTCGACGACGTGAGCGGCAGCGCGCCGCCGCCATCGACGAGGAAGGAGACCTTGGGCGGCAGCGTCGCGAAGGCCGGATCGGCCAGTCCGGCCTCGAGCGAAGCGGCGATGGCCCGGGTCGCCGGCGCGCAGGCGGGATCGTCGCCGGCGAGCGGCGAAACCAGGATGTTGCGGCGGCGCTCGAGCGCCGCATCGTCCGAGGCCAGGCCGGCGGACACGGCGATGTCGGCGAACGCGACCGCCGAGTGCGCGGAGAAGCCGCGGAACTGCAGGTTGCCGCGATTGGTGGTCTCGATCGCGCCGTTGCCGTGTTGCATCGCCGCCTTCGACAAGGCGATGGCGTCGGCGGCGGCGAGCCGGCCGAAGCGCGGCTTGATCCGCAGCAGCAGGCCGTCGCCCGACGGCATCGGCGCGAACAGATCCGGGCACCAGCCGCGGACGGCGCTCACGAGACCGGCTCCCGGTCGTGCAGCGCCACGTCGTTGCGACGCGGACGCCAGAGATCGCGACGGCGCGCCTCGTCGAACCTGTCCTGCATCGCCTGCCTGGCGTCCGGATTGGCCTCGCGCAGGAAGCGGTCGGTGCGCGCGTCGCCGAGCGTGGCGTCGAACAGCAGCTCGAACTGGCGGTCGAACCGTTCCGGCAGCAGGGCGGCAAAGCCGTGCAGCGCGTCGATCGTGCGGGCGATCTCTGCGGCGCCGCGATAGCCGTGCCGCATCATGCCGGCGATCCAGGCCGGGTTGGCGGCGCGTCCACGCACGATGCGCGTCACCTCCTCGCGCGCCAGGCGCAGGCGCGGCGCGTCCGGGCGGGAGGTGTCGGCATGATAGAGCGCGGCGTCGCCGCCCAGGGCGGCGCTGGCGGCGGCGAACCCGCCCGCATGCGCGGCGACGTCGAGCCCGTCCAGCAGATCGGTCTCGGCATGGTCCTGGATGTGCACCAGCGCCTCGGCGCCGGCCACCCGCCGCGCGAACCCGCCGCGATCGGCGGCGCCGTCACGGCCGGGGCCGTACGCATGGGCGCCGCCGTCCAGGTAGGCGTCGCCCAGCGTGTCGCGATCGGTCCAGGCCCCGCTTGCCAGCCGGTCTTCCAGCCCGGCGCCGTAGCAGCCGGGCGCCGCGCCATAGATCCGCGCGGTGGCGGCGAGGCGCGCCGCGCCGGAAAGGCCGCGCGCCGCCGCCGACAGGCGGTTCCAGTCGGGATCCTCCTCGCGCTCGGCCAGGGCGGCGACCGCCTGGTCGAACAGCGCGATCTGGCCGGGGAAGGCGTCGCGGAAGAAGCCGGAGATCCGCAGCGTGACATCGACGCGCGGACGGTCGAGCACCGCCAGCGGCACGATCTCGATGCCGGAGACCCGGCCGGAGCCCTGGTCCCAGACCGGCCGCGTGCCCATCAGCAGCAGCGCCAGCCCGAGATCCTCGCCGCCGGTGCGCAGGCTGGTCGAACCCCACAGGTCGATCATCGCGGTGCGCAGCCAGTCGCCCTGGTCCTGGCGATGCCGGTCGAGCAAAGCGGCGGCGGCGTGCTCCGCCAGCGCCATCGCAGCGCGGGTCGGGATGGCGCGCGGATCGACGCTGTACGGGTTGCGGCCGGTCGGCAGCACGTCGGCGCGGCCGCGCGACGGCGCGCCGGACGGGCCGGGCGGCACGAAGCGCCCGTCGAGGGCGGACAGCAGCGCCGCCATTTCCGCATCCGGGCTGGCGTCGAGCGCGGCCGCGATCCGCTTCGGGTCGCCGTCCGGGCAGGCGCGCAAAATGCCGGCGAGCAGGGCGTCGCGGCCGGGCGGGGCGGCGCCGAACACGTGCAGCCCATCGCGGATCTGCAGCTCCTTGACGTCGCAGAGGTAGGCGTCGAGCCGGGCCAGCGCCTGTGCGTCGTCGTCAGCGTCGTCCTCGTCGCCGCGCCGCACGCCGCTCTCCGCCAGCAGGCCGCTCGCCTCCGCGCGATCCAGGATCTCGCCGCGCAGCAGCGCGCCGCGTCGCTGGTCGAGCCCGTCGGCGGCGGCGAAATCGTCGATCAGCCGTTCCAGCGCCAGCGCGTCGCCATGCTGGCCGGCGCGGCCGATCGGCGGGGTCAGGTGGCCGATGACCACCGCGCCGAGACGGCGCTTGGCCGCCGCCGCCTCGCCGGGATTGTTGACGATGAACGGATAGATCACCGGCAGGCCGCGCAGCAGGGCTGCGGGCAGGCAGTCCGCGGACGGCGCCGACGCCTTGCCGGGCAGCCATTCCAGCGTGCCGTGGGTGCCGAGATGCACCAGGGCGTGGATGTCCATCGTCGCGCGCAGCCAGAGATGGAAGCCGAGATAGGCATGCCGCGCCGGCAGGTCCGGATCGTGGTAGCCGGCCTTGCGATCGAGCGACGCGCCGCGGTCCGGCTGCACCGCGACAAGGACATTGCCGAGGCGGAGATGGCGCAGCGCGATGGCGTCGTCGGGTGCGCCCCAGCAGGCGACCGCCGCGTCCCGGACCGCGGCCGGCAGGGTGGCGAACAGCGCGCGATAGGCATCGCGCGACAGGATCTGGGTCGGCGCGTCGTGGCACAGGGCGCCCACCAGCGCGTCCTGGTCGGGAATCTCGCCGGTGGCGTAACCGTCGTTTCGCAGCGCATGCAGGATCGCCGACAGGCTGGCGATGCTGTCGAGGCCGACCGCATGGGCGACCTGGCCGCCGATCGCCGGATAGTCCGACAGCACGATGGCGACGCGTCGCCCTGCAGCCCTGGTTCCGGCCAGTCCGGCCCAGCCGGCGGCGCGGTCGGCGACGAGGGCGATGCCCTCGGCGTGCGGCAGGTTGACCGCGGCGTCGAACCCGCCCGGCTGGGGAGCGCGCCGGGTGCCCTTGAAGGAGATCGCGGTGCCGGCGAGCCGGCCGTCGAGCTCCGGCAGCACCAGTTGCATCGCCAGATCGGTCTGCGACAGGCCGCGCCGGCTGTCGCGCCACGCCGTCTCGCCGCCGACCGGCTGCAGGAGCTGCAGGACCGGCGCACCGGCGGCGTCGAGCGGCGAGCCGGTGCCATCCTCGCGACGCGCGGAGAAGAACGTCGCGTTGAGCACGATCGCCGGGCGGGTGCTGCGCAGACGGTCGGCGACGAAGCCGGCGGCGTCGGGATCCTTGAGGGAGGCGGCGTAGAGCAGCTCGGTATCCAGCCCGCGCGCGTCGAGGGCGTCGGCAAGCGCCGCGAACGGCGCCAGGTCGTCCGCCATCAGGTGCGCGCGATAGAACAGCAGGCTGGCCAGCGGACGGCCATCGCCGCGCGCCGGCCGATACAGTCCGGCGGCGGGCACCGGCTCCGGAAGGGTTCCGGCATCGTCGCCGCGTCCGGCCAGATGGGCGAGCAGGGCGATGGCCGCGCGATGGTTGCGCGGACCGCCCTGGCGCATGAAGCCGTCCAGGCGCGACAGCGTGTTGGCCGGCACGGTGGAGAGTTCGGCCAGGCGCGGATCGTCGCGCGCATCGTCGCGCAGGTCGCCCGGGACCAGCGCCAGGGCGATACCGTGACGCCGGCAGGTGGCGGCGAGCTCCTCGGCGCCGTAGCGCCAGTATTCAAGCCCGCCGAGCAGCCGCACGAACACGCAGCGCGAGTCGGCGATGGTCCGATCGGCGAACAGGTCGACCGACATCGGATGGCGCAGCCGGGCGAGCGGGACGAGCCTGAGCGTCGCGTCGCCGCCGGCATGCGCCGAGGCGAGGCTGGCGAGATCGCTGTCCGAGAACGACAGCACCACGATGTCCGCCGGCGCCAGGCCGAGATCGTCGGCCTCCGCCTGCTCGTCGAGCGTCCTGACCTCGCGGACCAGCAGGTGCATGCCGGCGCCCGCTATCCGGCCCGCAGCATCGCTTCGATCGCGGCGCGATCGATGCCGCTGCGGCCGATCACCACGATGCCGCCGTCGCGCGCCTCTCCCGGGCCCCAGGCGCGGTCGAACTGGTGGCGGAAGCGGGTGCCGACGCCCTGCACCGCGAGGCGCATCGGCTTTCCGGCGAGGGCGGCGAATCCCTTGATGCGCAGCACGTCGTGGGTCTCGGTGGCGGCGCGCAGGCGGCCGATCAGCGAGTCCGCGTCGGTCTGTTCGCCGATCGGCACCACGAAGCTCTCGAAATCGTCGTGCTCGTGCGCGCCATCCTCCGCGTCGTGATGCGAGGGGCGGGCGGAGAGATCGTCCTCCGCGCCGGCGTCGAGACCGAGCAGTACCGACGGGTCGAGGCGACCCTCGCTGGTGCGCACCAGCTTGACCGAGCGCGGGATCAGCGCGGCGATGTCGGCCTCGATCGCCGCCAGCGCCGCGTCGTCCAGCAGGTCGGCCTTGTTCAGGACCACTAGGTCGGCGGAGGTGAGCTGATCCTGGTAGACCTCGGCGAGCGGATTGTCGTGATCGAGCGCCTGGTCGGCGGCGCGCTGCGCCGCCACCGCGTCCGGATCGTCGGCGAAGCGGCCGGACGCGACCGCCGGCGCATCGACCACGGCGACCACCCCGTCCACGGTGACGCGGGTACGGATCGAGGGCCAGCCGAACGCCTTGAGCAGCGGCTTGGGCAGCGCCAGGCCGGAGGTCTCGATGACGATGTGCTCCGGCGGATCCGGGCGGTCGAGCAGGGCTGCGAGAGTCGGCAGGAAATCGTCGGCCACGGTGCAGCACAGGCAGCCGTTGGCGAGCTCGACGATGTCCTCGTCCCTGCAGCCCGGGATGCCGCAGGCGCGCAGCGTCTCGCCGTCAATGCCGAGCGCGCCGAACTCGTTGACGATCACCGCGATCCGCTTGCCCTGCGCGTTGGCGAGCACATGACGCAGCAGCGTGGTCTTGCCGGCGCCGAGGAAGCCGGTGACGATGGTGGCCGGCACCTTGCGCGGCACCCCGCGCGGCGGGGTCGCGGCGCTCATGCCGCCTCTCCCGGCAGCGCCGACGGGATCCGGCCGAGCACCATGTCGGCGAGGCTGGCGGGGCGCTTCGAGGGCATCACCGTGCCGGTCTTGGACGTGCGGTAGGCGGCGGCGAAGCTCAGGATGTCCTCCGCCTTCTCCGGCGTCAGGCGGCCGAGCAGGTAGGACCATTTGCCTGGCATCGAGATCGCCGCGGCGCAGCCGGCATTGCACACCGACAGGCATTCGACGCCGGCAAGCCGGACGGCGTCCAGCGGCAGCGCGGCCAGCCGGTCGTAGAGGACGCGGCCCGGCACCGGCACGCCGTCCTGCGGCTGGGTCCCGGCGCGGCAGGTGGTACAGACATGGAGCACGGGAAGCATGGCGCGCGGTCCCCCTTCAGGTTCGGCCTCCGGAGGGTCCGGACGCCGGTCACGGGGGCTCTGTTCCGCCTCCGCCCCGGCTGGCGCCAGGCAGAGGTCGACACCGCATCGGCATCGCAGCGTTCCGGGCACCCCGCCGGACCGCACGGATGGACGATGGCAGGTCTCCTGGCTTGCGGATCCGGATCGGGCCTTCGCCCGGTCCGCGCGTCCCGACCGCCTTCCCGAAGCGTCGGACCGCAAACGCGGCCCTGCTTCAGTGGCACATCGCGGGACGCTCACCGCCTACAGTTGCGGGGGCAGCGACGGAGTTGGGCGTTTGCCGATTTTCATCGACGCCCGCACCGTCTTCCCTATTCACCTCCCTCTCGGGAGGACCATCTGCCTTCGGTGTAGGCGCGTGAGGGCGGTTTGGGCAAGGGCCGAGGCCTCGGTCAGGCGTTCCTCAGACCCCCGGCAGCATCCTGGCGAGGGCCTTGTCGCGATCGAAGAGCTGATGCTTGAGCGCGCCCAGGACGTGCAGCGCCACCAGCGCATAGAGCGCGTAGCCCAGCCAGACATGGATCGCGAACCACTGGCTGTGGAGGGCGGCTTTCTCCGCCGGCGGCATCGCCATGATCCAGCCGAGCCTGGGCCAAGGGATCACCCCGAACAGCAGCAGCGGGGTGGCGGCGGCGTTCTTGTAGGCGGAATCGTGGATCCAGCCGGAAATCGGCAGGGCGAAGATCAGCGCGTAGAGGGCGATGTGCGCGCCATGCGCCAGGCCGCGCTCCGGGCGGGCATAGGAGGCGGGAAGGGGCGGCGGCCGGTGCGCGAGCCGCCAGAGCAGGCGCAGCAGCGCCAGGCCGAGCACGGTGATGCCGATCGACTTGTGGGTGTCGATCGCCCGTCGCACCAGCGAATCCGGGACGTCGTCGGCGAACAGGCCCAGGAGCACGTTGACGACGATCAGCACGGCGACCAGCCAGTGCAGCACCATCGCCGTTCTGGTATAGCGAGCCACTGCGACCATGTAGGAGGTCTCCCAGGGACGGCGCGCATGCGACGCGACGTCCGGGAACGATGCAAGCACGTCTTGCGGCGGCACAGAAGACGATGGAATCCCGCATGACCGTGCAGAGCATGCCAGCAGTCGGCCCGTCCCTGCGACCCGAGAGCGAGGCCGAGACCATCGGCCGCACCCTGGCGCAGCGCCGGCAGGCGCTGTCGCCGCGCTTCAGCCCGCCGCCGACCCCGCTCTCCAGCCTGCTGATCCATGGCGCGGTGATGCTGCTGTGGATCGGGCTGATCGTGCGCGGGTTCGGCGGCGGTGGCCTGTTCGCCTGGTCCGCGGGGCTGGTCTACATCGCCTACGACACCGCGCTGCTGGTGTTCGTGTTCCGGCAGACCACGCGACGGCACCACGCCCGGCCGGCGGCGGGCGAGACCGGCCCGGTCGCGACGCCGCCCTCCACCACCGTCATCGTCGCCGCGCACGACGAGGCGGCGGTGCTGGCGGCGACCATCGAGTCGCTGCAGGCGCAGACCCAGCCGCCGGACTGCATCCTGATCGCCGACGACGGCTCCACCGACGGCACCGGCGCGCTGCTGTCGGGCCGGTTCGGGCTGGAGCCGGGCGCACGGTCCGGTCCGCTGCGCTGGCTGCGGCTGCCGCAGGGCGGCAAGGCGCGGGCGCTGAACGTGGCGGTCACGCTGGCGGAGACCGACCTGGTGCTGACCATCGATGCCGACACGCTGATCGCGCCGGACGCGCTGGCGGCGATGCGGCAGGCGTTCGTCGACGACCCGCATCTGGTCGCCGCCACCGGGGTGCTGACGCCGTTCTGCGGTCCCGGCCTGTCAGGACGGATCCTGGAGTGGTTCCAGACCTACGAATATATCCGCAACTTCCTGTCCCGTGCCGCCTGGGGCCGGGCCGGCGGGCTGCTGCTGCTGTCCGGCGCGTTCGCCTGCTACCGGCGCGCGCCGCTGCTGGCGGTGGGCGGGTTCGATCCGGACTGCCTGGTCGAGGACTACGAGCTCACCCATCGCCTGCGTGATCATGCCGGGCGTCTCGGGCTGGACTGGCGCACCGCGGTGATCGGCGGCGCGCAGGGGCGTACCGAGGTGCCGGGCACGCTGCCGGCGTTCCTGCGCCAGCGCCGCCGCTGGTTCGGAGGCTTCCTGCAGACCCAGCTCTGGTATCGCCACATGGTCGGCAACCGACGCTACGGCGTGCTCGGCATGGCGATGCTGCCGGTCAAGGCGATCGACACCATGCAGCCCTTCTATGGCCTGGCCGGCGCCGCCCTGATCCTGTTCTACCTCGCGACCGGGCATTTCGGCGTGCTGCTGCCGATCGCCGGCGTGATCGGCGCCAAGATCGTGCTGGACATGGCGTTCCATCTCTGGTCGCTGGGCGCCTACCGAAACTGGCTGGGACGCGGCCGGCGGGCGTCGGTCGGACCGGCGATCGTCGCCTCGCTGATCGAACCGTTCAGTTTCCAGTTGCTGCGCCATGCCGGGGCGGCGCTCGGCTGGGTGTCGTTCATCCGCCGCTCGCGGCGCTGGTGATTGTCGTTGCTCAATCGCTTCGATGCGCTAGGGTGATCCGGGCGTAACGATCCGGACCGACTGCGATGAGAGTGGCGAGTGTTCGGGTCGCGATCTTGCTGTCCGGGTTGTGCCTCGTCTCGTGCAGTGACGGCGACCAGAAATCCTGCAGTCTCAAGACCGCCGCCGATCTGAAACTGCTCCCTGATGCCGTGTCGCCGACCGTCGAGGCCGAACTCAACGGCCGGAAGGTTGCCCTGCTGATCGATACGGGCGGCGCGACGTCCATGGTGACTCCGTCCGCCGCCGATAGCTTCGATCTGCGCCCGGCCCAGTTCGATCCCCATGCAGACCTGGGTGGAGTCGGAGGTCGCGACGAGGTGCCGATCGTCACTCTGCACGATCTCATGCTCGGCCACGGGCATGCGCGAAATCTCGATCTGCCGGTGGGCAGCAGCTTGCGGGGTCGGGTCGACGGACTCCCACTGATCGGTCTCTTCGGCGCAGATTATCTGTCGGCCTACGACGTCGATATCGACGTTCCGAAGCATCATTTTGGTCTCTACGACCTGCAACAATGCGGTTCCGAGATCGATCCGATCGAGGGGAGCTATTTCGAGGTGCCGTTCCGGCTTGAGAAGACGGCGATACGACTCGAGATCAAGATCAATGGCGTCCCGGTGCAGGCCGTGCTCGATACCGGCGCGCCACAGACATTGATTGATCTGGCGGATGCGCAGCGGATCGGATTGACGCGCGGGAGTCTCGCCGTGGACAAGGTGTATCGCGCGAACGCCGACGCCATGGATCAGACCGACATGGTCGCGCACCGGTTCGATAGCCTCGAGGTCGGCGCCGAGCGCTTCAAGAATTTCCGCTTCACTGTCGCCGACACGTATCTCGGCGATACACTGCTCGGTGACGATTTCTTCGCCCATAACCGTGTCTGGATCTCCTACCCGCGGCAGATGCTCTACATCCAGCCGGCCGCTAACGACGCGATCATCCACCAGGAGGGCACGCCGCCGGCGAAATGAGCTACCGCCGGCCTGGCGCGCATGCCACGCTGCGCCATGCCGCGACCCCGTCCGATCCTTCTCGCCGCCCTGCTGCTCTGCGCCGCGGCGCCGCCGGTTCCGACTCCGAACGAGATCGTCGTGGCGGCGCCCGCCTCGGCCTGGCGCGCGGTGCCGGCCGAGGATCTGCTGGTGATGGTTCTCGGCGACGGGCGGCAGGTGCTGATCCAGCTCGCGCCGGCGTTCGCCCCGGTGCATGTCGGCAACATCCGCGCCCTGGCGCGCGCCGGCTGGTGGGACGGCGCCGCGATCGTGCGCGAACAGGACGACTACGTGGTGCAATGGGCCAGGATGCCGGAAGGCCAGGCTCTGCCGGCCGGGGTGGCGGCGCATCCGCCGGCCGAATATGACCGTCCCGCCGCCGGACTGCCGATCGTGCCGCTCGGCTTCCCGGATTCCTATGCGCCGAAGGCCGGCTGGGCCGGCGGATGGCCGGTCGCCGGCGACGGGTCCCGGACCTGGCTGACGCATTGCTACGGCATGGTCGGCGTCGGCCGCGACATGCCACCCGATACCGGCAGCGGCGAGGAGCTCTACGCCGTGAACGGCCAGGCGCCGCGACAGCTCGACCGCAACATCGCCCTGGTCGGCCGGGTAGTGGACGGCATGGCGGTCCTGTCGGCCCTGCCGCGTGGCACCGCCGCCCTGGGGTTCTATGCCGATCCGGCGCAGCGCCTGCCGATCCGCAGCGTCAGGGTGGCGGCCGACCTGCCGCCGACGGAACGGCCGCGCCTGGAGGTGCTGGACCCGGCCAGCCCGGCCTTCGCCGCCGCCCTGTCGGCGCGCGCCAGCCGGCGCGATCCGTTCTTCGTCCGACCGGCCGGCATGACCGATCTGTGCAACGTCCCGGTGCCGGCCAGGATCGGCCACACCGCAAGGTGACGGGCGCGGCGTGCAGGTCCGCTTTCCCGCTGTCCTGAACACGCGCTAGCCTGTTCCCAAGGTCAAAAGACCAGGGAGGGAAACGATGGCCGAACAGGCCGATTACATCGTCGTCGGCGCCGGTCCGGGCGGGTGCGCCGTGGCGTCGCGTCTCGCCGAGGCGCGTCCGGATCTGTCCATCGCCCTGTTCGAGACCGGCCCGGAGAAGCCCGGCCTGCTGTCGCGGGCGCCGCTCGGCATCGCCGGTCTGGTGCCGTTCCGGAACAGGAACAACTACGCCTACGAGACCGTGCCGCAGCCTGGGCTCGGCGGCCGCAAGGGCTACCAGCCGCGCGGCCGCGGCGTCGGCGGATCGAGCCTGATCAACGCGATGATCTATGTTCGCGGCCAGGCAGAGGATTACCGCGACTGGGAGGCGCTCGGCTGCGACGGCTGGGGCTGGCGCGACGTGCTGCCCTATTTCAAGCGCGCCGAGAGCAACAGCCGCGGCGCCTCGGATCTGCATGGCGCCGGCGGCCCGCTGCGCGTCGAGGATCTGCGCGAGGGCAATCCGGCCACCGACGCCTTCATCGAGGCCGCCCTGCAGGCCGGCTACCAGCCCAATGCCGACTTCAACGGTCCCAAGCAGGAAGGGGTCGGGCGCTACCAGGTGTTCCAGAAGGCGGGCGAGCGGTTCGATGCCGGCACCGCCTATGTCCGGCCGGCGGCCACGCGGGCGCGCAACATAAGGGTGATCGCCGACGCCCAGGTCAGGCGGATCCGCTTCGAGGGCGCGCGGGCGGTCGGCGTGGTCTATCGCCAGGGCGACCGCGAGCTGACGCTCGATGCCGGGCTCGAGGTGATCCTGGCAGCCGGCGCGTTCGGCACCCCGCAATTGCTGATGGCGTCCGGCATCGGCCCGGCGGCGCATCTGCGCGAGCATGGCATCGCCCTGGTCAGCGACCGCGCCGAGGTCGGCGCCAACCTGCAGGACCACATCAACTACAGCACCAAGATCGCGGTCAGGGCCGACGGGCTGTTCGGCGTCGATCTGCCGATGATCGCCAGGATGCCGTCGGAGATGCTGGCCTGGAGCAAGCGCAAGCGCGGCCTGCTGACCACCAACGTCGCCGAGGCGGGCGGATTCCTGAAAAGCGATCCGGCGCTGGACCGGCCGGACCTGCAGCTTCATTTCTGCACCGGCATCGTCGACGAGCATAACCGCAAGCTGCATTGGGGGCCGGGCTACACGTTGCAGGTCTGCATGCTGCGTCCGCACAGCCGCGGCACGATTCGGCTGGCCAGCGCCGACATGCGCGATGCGCCGGTGATCGATCCGAACTTCCTGTCCGACCCGCGCGACATGGAGACCATGCTGGCGGGCGCGAGGATCTGCGAGCGGATCAACAACGCGCCGGCGCTGCGCGCGCTGGGCGGGCGGCTGATGTACGGCAGCGGCGCCGACGACGAGGACACGCTGCGTGCTCTGGTCCGGGCCCATTCCGACACGCAGTATCATCCGGTCGGCACCTGCCGCATGGGCAGCGATCCGGACTCGGTGCTCGATCCGCAGTTGCGGGTCCGCACGGTGGAGAACCTGCGTGTCGCCGACGCCTCGATCATGCCGCGCCTGATCAGCGGCAACACCCAGGCGCCGACGGCGATGATCGGCGAGAAGGCGTCGGACCTGATCCTGGGCCGCAACCATGCCGGTGCGGCGCTGGCGGACGCGGCCTGAACCGCGCATGACCCAGGACTCCCCGAGGCTCGGCCTGATCCTGGGCGGCGCGCGTTCCGGCAAGAGCCGCCATGCCGAGGCGATCGTCACCGCGCTGCCGGCGCCCTGGGTCTATCTGGCGACCGGGCGCGCCTGGGACGAGGAGATGCGAGAGCGCATCGCCCTGCACCGGCAGCGGCGCGAGGCTGGCTGGCGCACGGTCGAGGTGCCGGTGGCGCTGGCCGACGCGCTCGACGCGGAAGCCGCGCATCCGGTGCTGGTGGATTGCCTGACGCTGTGGCTCACCAACCTGCTGCTGGAGGAGCACGACGTCGCGCAGGCGACCGGCGGCCTGCTCGCGGCGCTCGAACGCCGTCGCGCGCCGACAATGCTGGTGGCCAGCGAGGTCGGGCTGGGCATCGTGCCGGAAACCGCGCTCGGGCGGCGCTTCCGCGACGAGGCCGGACTGCTGCATCAGAAGATCGCCGCGATCGCCGATCGGGTGGTGCTGGTGGTGGCCGGGCTGGCGCTGACGATGAAGGACGCGCCGGGCGATAGGATGCGCTGATCGCGACAGTTCGATGATTTCGCCTGCCGGAACGGTCCTGGGTCCTTGCGCTCCGGCAACGGTCGCCTAGAACCGCGCGATGCGGACCGGGTACACGAACCGGCGCGCCGGGCTGCGGCGCGGCCTGGGCTATGCGGTGGTATTCGGCGGACCCGGCGCGGTGCAGTCCTTCGCCGCGCTGTGGCTGCAATCGCGCGGGCTCGGCGTGGCCGAGATCGGCCCGGTGCTGGGCGCCAGTTTGTGCGTCCGGCTGGCGGTCGGGCCGCTGATCGGGGTCTGGGCGGAACGGTTCGCGCACCTGTCCACCCCGCTGGCCCGGCTCTGCCTGGCGGTCGCGATCGCTGCCTCGCTGTCGATGCTGTGCCCGGGCCTGTTGCTGCCGATCCTGTTGGGCTGGAGCCTGCCGTCGATCTGCTGCGGCGCCTGCACGCCGCTGCTCGATGCCGCCAACCTGCAGGGCGCACATCGCCGGCCGGACCTGTTCTGCTGGCCGCGCCTGGCGGGTGCCGCCGCCACCCTGGTCGGCAGCCTGGCGTTCGGCGTCGCCGCCACCCTGTTCGGGATCGGCGCGGCGATGCCGGTCTGGAGCCTGGCGAGCGGGCTGGGCGCGGCGTGGGTGCTGTGGCGGCTGGGTACGGTGCCCGCCGGTCCCGGACTCGCGGCCGCCCGGATTCCTCTCGCCGCCACCGGGACCGACCGGGCCGGCCTGGCGATGCTGGCGCTGGCCGCGTCGATCCTGGTGCAGGCGTCGCACGGCTTCAACGCCCTGCTGATGCTGGACTGGCACGCGCAGGGACGCAGCGCCCTGCAATGCGCCCTGCTGTGGCAGATCGGTCCGGTCGCCGACATCGCGCTGTTCTGGCTGCTCGGCAGGATCGCCACGCCGCCGGCGACGCTGCTGGCGCTCGCCGCCGCCGCCGCCACGCTGCGCTGGATCGGCTACGCGCTCTCGCCGCCTTTGTGGATGATCTGCCTGCTGCAGACGCTGCATGCGCTGAGCGCGACCGGCAGCTACATCGCCGCGGTGCAGTTGGTCGACCGCATGGTCCCGCCGCATCGTCGCGTGCTGGCGCAGGTGACGAGCTGGGCGATGCTGGGCGGCGTCGCCAAGGGCCTGGTCACGCTGGCCAGCGGGCCGATCGGCGCCGGCTCCACAAAAGACGGCTATTGGATCATGGCCCTGCTGGCGGCCGCCGGGCTGCTGCTTTCGCTGGTGCTGACTTTCCTGTTGCGGCATTCGCGCGACGCCAGCCCGGACCGACTTTTAAATATCATTCAGCTTGATCGTTAATACGCTATAGAGCCGACGCCGCGACATGGCGAAGGAACCACGATGCGTACTCGATTTCCGCTCGGACCCGGCCTCGCCGGCCTGTCTTTCGCCGCGGCCTGCGCGCTGCAGGCGGCGGCCGCGGCGCCGGCGCAGCAGAGGCCGGCCGATTCCGGTCTGGTCAGGATCACCGTCGATTTTCTGCGCACCCGCGACACGCCCGCGCGCGAACCGGTCCGGCTGATCCAGGCGAGCTGTCCGGTGTGCCGCCAGGTCGACGATCCGCGCGACGCGCGGGAGAACGTCCGCCAGACCGTGGTCGCGCTCGACGTCCCGGCCGGACGGGTGATCGAGCCGGAGTTCAGCGCCAGCGTGGGCGCGTTCGACCGCGCGATCCTGCAGACCCAGGACGTGCCACTCCGGGCCGTGCCGGGCGGGCTGCGGATCGCGCTGCCGCCGGTGGAGCGCGAGACCAGCGAAGCCGGCGAGTTCGCCACCAATATCGTCGGGACCGGCTTCGTGCTGCGGTTCGAGCACGCCGATCCGGAACGGCGTTCCGGCGCCTACGCCACCACCCTCCCGGTGCGTCAGCGGCTCGCCGCCGACCGGCTCGAATTCGCCTTCCGCGAGGCGGTGATGGCGCTCGGGCTGGGCGCGCGGGTCGCGCGCGACGGGCTCGGCGTGATCGAGATCATGGGGTTCGACACCAACGATCCGCACGGCCATACGGATGCGCCACCGCACGTGCACATGCATCTGCGCTGGCCCTACAATACCGGCACCCAGATCGGGCATTTCTATCTCGGCCCGGACGGCAGGCTGCTGCGCGACGCGGTCGGGATCGCCGGGCTGAACGCGCCCGGCCGGGTGTTCCAGCCGGGCATGCCGTTCGACACCATCGGCCCGAACGGCGATCCGGTGTTCCGCCAGCGGATCGAGACCGACGGCACCCTGACCCTGTCCGCTCCGGATGGCCGCGCGTGCCGCATCGGCGCGCCGTCCGACGATTTCACGGTCATGATCCATGTCGCCTGCGACGGGAGGGGACCGGTCGGGATCGGCGTCACCGACGATCGCGACGCCGGCGACATCGCGGTCCGCACGGAGACCGCCGCCGGCGCGATCCTCGAGCATTTCCGCTACGACCCGCGCACCGGCCTGCTGCTGAGCCAGACCACGCCGCCGGTCGACGAGCCCTCAGCGATCGTGCCGACGGTTCAGGGGGTGACGTTCGACCCGTTTCCGGCGCCGCGCTCGTCGAAATAGTCGCGCGACAACAGCAGCGCCGCCACCCCGGTCGCGGCCGCGCGATCGACCACCTCGGCGCGCACCAGGCGTGGCGTCTGCCAGCCGACGCCACGGCGCGGCGGCCGGCTCTCGTCCAGCCAGCGCACCTCGCCGATCAGCCGGTCTGCGAGGGACGCCGGGACCAGCCCGCCCAGCACCACGGCATCGAGGTCGAGCACGTAGCGCAGCGCATTGGCGACGAACGAGACCGACGGTCCGTGGGTGGCGATCCAGTCCTCGACTCCCGGCCAGTCGGGCCGGAAGCGCTGCGCCAGGTCGACGATGCCCTCGGTGGCGACGCCGCACATCGCGAGATGCTGGCGCAACCGGCCGAGGCTCGGCGACGGCAGTCCGGCCAGGTCGAGCAGTCCGGCCACCTCTCCGGCATTGCCGCGCGCCCCGCGCAGCGGCGCGCCGCCCGCGATCAGGCCGGCGCCGAAGCCGTGCGCGAAATTGAGGTAGGCGAAGCTGCCGGCCCAGCGTCCGACGCCCAGCAGGTGCTCGCCGACCGCGGCCGCGTTGGCGATGTTCTCCACCTCGAACGGCAGGTCGAGCGACGCTTCCAGGGCCGCAGCGAGGTCGGTCAGCGCCCAGTCGTCGAGTTCCGCCGCCGGGTTCACCGCATTGCGCCCCGGAACGAAATAGCCGGCGATCGCCAGCCCGCCACCGATCACCGCGGCCCGCGGCAGCTCAAGCTGGCGCAGCGTACGGTCGAGGAAGCGCGCGATCCTGGCGGCGACCGCGTCCCGCTGCATGCCGGGCACGCCGACCGTGGCCGAGGCGCGGACGGTGCCGGAGAAATCCATCAGAACCGCCTCGGCATGGTCGGTCATCACCGAAACGCCGAGCGCCGCCAGCGCGTCGGCGCGCAGCCGGACCGCGTTGCTCGGCTGTCCGCGTCCGGACACCACCGGGGCGCCGATCTCGATCAGGCCGCGCTCGGCCAGGTCGTTGGTGGCGCGGAACACCGCCGTTCCGGAAAGGCCGGTCTCCTGGATCAGGCCGGCCCGGGTGGTCTCGCGCAGCGCGCGCACGGTCCTCAGCACCAGCCGCTCGCGCGGCGTCGCCGTGGCCAGCGCATGCGCCCGATAGAGCCTCTGCCTGATCGAATCGCGCATCCCTGCCCCCTACCGCCGCACTCTCCCGTGTTTCGCGGCGGGGCACTATGGCTTCACGATAATATCATACTTTATGTAATTTATTGCGCTATCAAACGGCGGCCGAAACGAACCGAAAGCCGGATCATGATCAATCGCCGTCCTTGCCATGCCGGACTCCGGTCGCTGCTCGCCGCCTCGAGCGCCCTGGCCGGGCTGCTCTGCACCGACCCGGCGCTCGCCCAATCCGGCAACGTCGCTCCTGCGACGACTTCGGTGCCTGCGGCGCAGCCGGTCGCCGCCGATGCCGGCAACGACGCCGAGACCGTGACCGTCATCGCCGCGCACAAGGCCACCGATGCCTCCGGCTTCAGCAATTCCAGCAAGAACAGCGGCCAGACCTACAAGCTGACGTCGGGGCAGACCCAGGTCCGCATCACCCAGCGCGAATTGCTGGAAGCGTCGATCCCGGTCGGTTCGATCACCAGCGCGCTCGCCAACCAGCCCAACCTGGTGCTGCCGACCACCACCTCGCCGATCGTCGGCGGCAACATCTATCTGCGCGGCTTCTCCAAGGGGCTGTTGAATGTCCGGCTCGACGAGATCCCGATCAATCTCGTCGACAATTACAGCGTCTATGCCAACCAGTTGCTGCCGCTCGGGCTGACCGGCTCGCTCGATCTCAAGCCCGGCGCCGGCTCGGCCTCGACCATCGGCTATTCCGATTTCGGCGGCACCATCGACGTCAACTCCGCCAGCCCGGCGCCGAAGCCGTCGGTCACGTCGGAGGTCGGCTACGGCTCGTTCGACGAGCAGAAATACGGCATGACCTTGAATTCCGGCCTGCTGTTCCATGACAGTACCGCGATCATCGTCAGCCTGAACCACCAGTCGGCCGGGGGCTATTTCGATACCGGCGCCGACGGGCGCGCGGTGCAGAGCGGCCAGGTACCCACCGACAACCAGGAGGCGGTAAAGCTGGTGAGCGAGGTCGGACCCGGCACGCTCACCGGCCTGGTCTCGCACACCAACGAGACGTTCTATCTGGTGCAGGGCGCCACGCCAGCGCAGATCGCGCGCTACGGCAGCACCGCCACCGTCTATACCGGACCGGAGACTCCCGCGACCTTCTGGGAAAACCAATACAAGAAGGAACACAACACGATCGCCTACCTGGACTACGCGCTGCCGCTCGGCAGGGCGATCACGCTGTCCGAGAAACCCTATTACTGGAGCGGCTACACCTACACCACGTCGGTGCCGACCGCGGCGCCATACAACGCGCATTACATCTCCGAGAGCCTGCAGGACGATTTCCGCTATGGCGACATCCTCAAGGCGGACGCCGACGTGACGCCATGGTCGCACCTGCAGAGCGGCGTCTGGCTCGACTATACCCGCTACACCGCCTCGCAGCCGGTCGGCGCGATCGCCCAGGGCTACGGGCCGCTCCCGGACACCACGCACCAGACCGACAAGACCACCACGGTGCAGCCCTATGTCGAGGCGAGGATCTGGATCGGCGACCGGCTCAGCGTCACGCCGGGCGTGAAATACAGCCTCGTCACACGCGCCTATCGCGATCAGCTCAAGCATTCCGGCTACGACAAGAGCTGGCGCGACGCGCTGCCCTCGATCGGGCTCAACTATATCGTGGTCGGCGCCAGGAACGCGCCGGTGCTGTCGGTCTATGCCAACTACACGCGCTCGTTCGAGCCGCCGGCGTTCAGCCAGATCAGCACCACCGCGCAGAATTTCGGATTGATGCCGCAATACGCGGACAGCGTCGAGGCCGGTCCGATGTGGGATTTCGGCCGCTGGAGCGGCAAGCTGTCCGTGTTCGACACGCATTTCCTGAACTACATCCAGACCGTGACGATCTCCAACGCGGCCAATCCGAACGGCATCGCCACCTTCGGCAACGCCGGCGGCGCCACCTATCAGGGGATCGATTTCAACAACAGCCTGAGGATCACGAAGCGGGTTTCGGCGTTCGCCAATCTCGGGCTGCTGGACGCGCATTTCTCCAGCCAGAGCACGCCGATCACCTACGCGCCGCACAACACCGACGCGGTCGGGCTGCGCTACCAGGGCGACCGGCTGCAATGCGGCGTGTCGATGCAGTACAATACCGGCTATTTCGTGCAGAACACGTCCACTCTCTACACCAAGCTGACCCCGTTCTTCACCGCCAACCTGTTCGCCAGCTATCGCCTGCCGCTGGTGCTGCCGCATATAGAGAGCGCGGTGCTGAGCCTGAACATCGACAACGCCTTCGACCGCCGCTACCTGGTCGACGGCAGCAGCTTCAACGGCGTGCGCGACTTCAACTATGCCCTGCCGCTCAACGCGTTCGCCGACCTGAAGATACGCTTCGATTAGACGATCAACGGACAAAGTCTTTTCGCTTCTTTTTCTTCGGAAAAAGAAGGCCACTTCCTTCGATCCCCCGACCCGCTATCCTGCCCTGCCATGTCTCAGACCGATCCCGACCGTCACAAGGCGAAGATGCAGGCCCGCAAGGCGGTGCAGGACCGTGAGGTCGCCGGCAAGGCGATCGAGAAGGGGCTGCTGATCGTCCATACCGGGCCGGGCAAGGGCAAGTCGACCGCGGCGTTCGGGCTGCTGCTGCGCATGGTCGGGCGCGGGCGCAGGACCGCGGTGGTGCAGTTCATCAAGGGCGCCTGGAGCACCGGCGAGCGGAGTGTGCTGGAGGGGTTCGGGCCATTGGTGGAATGGCACACCATGGGCGAGGGCTTCACCTGGGAGACGCAGGATCGCGACCGCGACGTCGCCGCCTGCCGCAAGGCGTGGTCGGTGACGCTGGAGCTGCTGTCGCGCGAGGATCTGGCGCTGGTGGTGCTGGACGAGCTCAACATCGCGTTGCGCTACGACTATCTTTCCTTGGACGAGGTGCTGGCGGCACTGGCGGCGCGGCCGGCGATGCAGCATGTGGTCGTCACCGGACGCAACGCGAAGCCGGCGCTGATCGAGGCCGCCGACCTCGTCACCGAGATGACCGTCGTCAAGCATCACTTCGCCGCCGGCGTGAAGGCGCAGGAAGGGATCGAATTCTGACCGCCAGGCCAGCCATGGCGCTGATGCTCCAGGGCACCGGCTCGTCGGTGGGGAAATCGGTGCTGGTCGCCGGCCTGGCGCGTGCGCTCACGCTGCGCGGGCTGCGGGTCAGGCCGTTCAAGCCGCAGAACATGTCGAACAATGCCGCGGTGACGGCCGATGGCGGCGAGATCGGCCGGGCGCAGGCGCTGCAGGCGCTGGCCTGCCGGGTGGCGCCGTCGGTGCACATGAATCCGGTGCTGCTCAAGCCGCAGAGCGAGACCGGGTCGCAGATCGTAGTCCAGGGCAGGGTGCGCGGCAGCGCCAGGGCGCGCGAGTATCAGGCGCTCAAGCCGGGCCTGATGCCGGCGGTGCTGGAGAGTTTCGCCAGGCTGCGGGCGGAGGCGGACATCGTGCTGGTGGAGGGCGCCGGCTCGGCGTCGGAGATCAACCTGCGACGCGGCGACATCGCCAACATGGGCTTCGCCGCGGCGACCGGCACCAGGGTGGTGATCGTCGGCGACATCGACCGCGGCGGGGTGATCGCCAGCCTGGTCGGCACCCATACCGTGCTGGACGATGCGGATCGCGGCCGCATCGCCGGCTTCATCGTCAACCGGATGCGCGGCGATCCCTCCCTGTTCGCCGACGGCATGGCGGCGATCGCCGCGCACACCGGCTGGGCGCCGATCGGGCTCGTGCCGCATCTGGACGCGCTGCGCGCGCTGCCGGCCGAGGATGCGGCCGATCTGGCCTCGCTCGCGGCGGCGCGGCCGGTCTCCGGCCAGGTGAGGATCGCGGTGCCGCTGCTGCCGATGATCGCCAATTTCGACGATCTCGACCCGCTGCTGGCCGAGCCGGCGGTGGAGTGCCTGCTGCTGCGGCCCGGCCGTCCGCTGCCGGGCGACTGCGACCTGGTGATCCTGCCTGGCTCGAAGGCGACCATCGCCGATCTCGCCAGCCTGCGAAGCGAGGGGTGGGATATCGACCTGGCCGCGCATCGCCGTCGCGGCGGCCGGGTGCTGGGTCTGTGTGGCGGCTACCAGATGCTGGGCCGGACCATCGCCGATCCCGACGGGATCGAGGGTCCGCCCGGCACGGTCGAGGGGCTGGGCCTGCTGGAGATCGACACCGTGCTGGGCGGCGACAAGCGGCTGGAGGCGATCGGCGGCGTGCTGCTGCCGGAGCGGACGCCGTGTTCCGGCTACGAGATGCATCTCGGCCAGAGCGCCGGCGCCGATCGTGCGCGGCCGTTCCTGCGACGCGCCGACGGCAGCGAGGAGGGCGCGGTTTCGGCCGACGGCCGGGTCGCCGGCACCTATCTGCACGGGCTGTTCGCCGGCGACGCCGCGCGCGGCGTGCTGCTGCGCCGTCTGGGGCTCGATCCGGCGCCGCGCGACCACGCGGCCGGCGTCGAGGCGGCGCTCGACGCGCTGGCGGCGCATCTGGAGCGGCATCTCGACATCGACCGGCTGCTGGCCATCGCCGCGGAGGCCGGCGCATGATGCGCGACCTGCCGGGATTGCAACGATGAGCTTCACCATCCTGATCGTCGCCTTCGCGGCGATCATCCTGACGATCTCGGCGCTGACCCTGTTCGGCACCGTCGCCGGCTGGCTGCGCCGGCGTCACGACGACGCGACCCCGGACCCGGTGATCGCCGATTCAAAGGACCAGTTCGACCCGAAATAGCCCGTCGGGCGACGGCCGGCATTCAGCCCTTGATGAGGGTGCCGACGATGCTGGTCAGGTAGATGAACAGGAACACGCCGCCGATCATCAGCGCGACAGGCATCCAGGGCTTCATGCGGTCCTCGGTCGGTCGTGGTTGCGCCTATCGATACGGGAATATCGCCCCGGCGTCATCAGCGACGGTCTTCTACACTGAAGCCTCAGTGGCACGGAGAGACCGTCCGTAAACGTGTCCTGGCGAGTCAGAGGCGGCGCGCCGCGTCGCCGGCCGCGGGTCAGGGACGAGCATCGGAGCGGAGCGACCTGGTTGGTCGCGAGCACCGAAGCGCAGACCCTGGCCCGCGGATGACCGCCAGGGCGCGTTTACGGACGGTCTCTTCTCAGAGGGTCATGAGGCTGGCATTTCCTCCGGCCGCGGTCGTGTTGGTGCTGATGCTGCGCTCGTGCATCAGCCATTCCAGATGCAGTCCGGCATCGGCGTGGTCGAGCCGGAACACCTGCACCAGCGGGCCGTCCAGGGCCGACAATTCGGCGACCAGCGGCACCAGCCGGTCGCGGCTGGCGAGCGCGGCGCCGACCGGCCCGGGGACGGTCTCCAGCGACAGCGCGTCCGGCAGCGCCCGGAGCGCGCGCGCGACCGCCGGCATGCCGGCCAGGTCGGCGCGGATCCGGGCCCGGTTGCCGGTCGCGAGCGTGGCGGCGAGCTGCAGCAGCAGACTGTCCTCGTCCGAGGCGACGCACAGCACCGTGCCGCGTGGCCGCACGCCGTAGAGGTTCCGCTCGCCGACCGGGCCGGGCAGGAGTCGTTCGGCGCCGAATGGGCTGCGTTCCATGATCGCCGCGCAGGCCGGGTGCAGCGCATGGCCGTCCAGCAGCGACAGGAACACGCGCGCCGGTTCCGGCGCCGCGCCCGGGAGCAGGGCCTCGGTGGCCGCGCCGCGCCGCAGACGATGCAGGATCAACGGACCGCCGGCCTTGGGTCCGGTTCCGGACAGGCCGGTACCGCCGAACGGCTGGCTGCCGACCACGGCGCCGATCAGGTTGCGATTCACATACAGGTTGCCGGCCTCGCTGCGCGCGGTGATGCGCTCGACGGTCTCGTCGATGCGGGTATGCAGCCCGAAGGTGAGGCCGTAGCCGGTGGCGTTGATCGCATCGACCACCCGCTCCTGATGCGCCTGCCGATAGCGCAGCACATGCAGCACCGGACCGAACACCTCCTCGCCGAGCTGGTCGATGCGGTCGATCTCGATCAGCGCCGGGGCGACGAAGCTGCCGCGTGCGCACGAGTCCGGCAGCGACGCGCGGGTCACGCGGCAGCCGAGCGCCGCCATGCGGGCGACATGCGCCTCGATCCGGTCGCGCGCCGCATCCGAGATCACCGGGCCGACATCGGTGGAGAGCAGCGTCGCGTCGCCGACGCTCAGTTCGGCCATCGCGCCGGCCAGGATCGCCAGCGTGCGGGGCGCGGCCTCCTCCTGCACGCACAGGATGCGCAGCGCCGAGCAGCGCTGTCCGGCGGAATCGAACGCCGAGGCGATCGCGTCGGCCACCACCTGTTCCGGCAGCGCCGCGCTGTCGGCCAGCAGCGCGTTCTGGCCGCCGGTCTCGGCGATCAGCGGCACCGCGCCGCGCTCCGCATCGGCGCGCCGCGCCAGGGTGGCGGCGATCGAGCGCGCGACCTCGGTCGAGCCGGTGAAGAGTACCCCCTGCACCGCAGCGTCGGCGACCAGGGCGGCGCCGATGCGGCCGTCGCCGGGCAGAAACTGCAGCACGCCACGCGGGACGCCGGCCGCGTGCAGCAGCGCCACCATGCGCGCGGCGATCAGCGGCGTCTCCTCGGCCGGTTTGGCCAGCACCACGTTGCCGGCGGCCAGCGCCGCGGCGATCTGGCCGGTGAAGATCGCCAGCGGGAAGTTCCACGGGCTGATGCACACCACCGGTCCCAGCGGCGCGCCGTCCGGCGGCAGGTCGCCGGCGGAGACCGCGGCATAGCGCAGGAAGTCGATCGCCTCGCGCACTTCGCCGACCGCGTTGGCGGCGGTCTTGCCGGCCTCGCGCATGATCGGGCCGAGCAGCGCGGGGAGCAGCTCCTGCAGCCGGTCGGCGGCGCGCGACAGGCAGGCGGCGCGGGCATCCGGCGCCGTCGCCGACCAGCCCGGCTGCGCCGCGACGGCGGCGGCCACGGCGCGGGCGACGTCGTCCGGCGCGGTGTCGGCGCACCGACCGACCAGGCGGGAGCGGTCGGACGGGTCCAGGCAGTCGCGGGCCGGCATGGCGGCGGCCTCGACCGCGAGCAGCGGCGCGGCGACCGGCGGGATCGGGTCGGGCGCGTCGATCAGCGACGCCAGCCGCGCCAGGCAGGTCTCGCTGGCCAGGTCGAGGCCGGCGGAATTGCGCCGTTCCGGCCCGAACAGGTCGGACGGCGCCGCGATCGCCGCATGCGGCGCGCCGACCGGCCGGGCCGCCCGCGCCTCCGCCACCGGATCGGCGACCATCTCCGCCACCGGCACGTCCGGGTCGGTGATGCGGTTGACGAACGAGCTGTTGGCGCCGTTCTCCAGCAGGCGCCGCACCAGATAGGCCAGCAGGGTCTCGTGGGTGCCGACCGGGGCGTAGATCCTGCACGGCCGGTCCAGCTTCGCCGGTCCGACCACCTGCTCGTAGAGCGTCTCGCCCATGCCGTACAGGCACTGGAACTCGTAGTCGGCGGAGTCGCCGGCGATCGCCGTCACCGCGGCCACGGTCTGGGCGTTGTGGGTGGCGAATTGCGGGAAGATCGCGTCCGGCGCGGCCAGCAAGCGACGGGCGCAGTCGAGATACGACACGTCGGTATGCAGTTTGCGGGTGAAGACCGGGAAGTCGGACAGGCCGGCCTCCTGCGCCTTCTTGATCTCGCTGTCCCAGTAGGCGCCCTTGACGAGCCGCACCATGAGCCGGTGTCCGCTGCGACGGCCCAGCGCCACCAGATGGTCGATCACCGCCGGCGTGCGGCGCGCATAGGCCTGGATCACGAAGCCGATCCCGTCCCAGCCGGCGAGGTCCGGCTGCCCGCACAGGCTCTCCAGCAGATCGAGCGAGAGTTCGAGCCGGTCGGATTCCTCCGCGTCGATGTTCAGCCCGACATCGTGCCGGCGGGCCAGGCTGGCGAGCCCGGCCAGGCGCGGCAGCAGCTCGTCGCGGACGCGCTCCTGCTGCGCGCGGCCGTAGCGCGGATGCAGCGCCGACAGCTTGACCGAGATGCCGGCGCCGTCGCGCAGCGACCGGCCGCGATTGTGCGCGCCGATCGCGCGGATCGCGCCCTCGTATTCCGCCAGATAGGCGCGGGCGTCGGACTCGGTCAGCGCCGCCTCGCCGAGCATGTCGAACGAATAGCGGAAGCCTTCCGCCTCGCGCGGCCCGGCCTGGCGCAGCGCTTCGGCGATGGTCTCGCCCATCACGAACTGCTCGCCCAGGATGCGCATCGCCCGGTCCATGGCGCGCCGGATCAGCGGCTCGCCGCCGCGTCCGAGCACGCGCAGCAGCGCCGCCTGCAGGCCGGCCTTGCCGCCGCCATGGTCCTGCAGCCTGCCGGTGATCAGCAGACCCCAGGTGGCGGCGTTGACGAACAAAGACGGGCTGTTGCCGAGATGGGCGCGCCAGTCGCCGCCGGCGATCTTGTCGCGGATCAGCAGGTCGCGGGTGGCGGCGTCCGGGATCCGCAGCAGCGCCTCGGCCAGGCACATCAGCGCCACCCCCTCCTGGCTGGAGAGCGCGTATTCGCGCATCAGCCCCTCGACCGGGCGCGGCCGGCCGCGCATGCGCAGCGCCTCGACCAGACGCGCGGCGAGACGGGTCGCGCTCTCCGGGGTGGGTGGCGCGGTGGCGAGCAGGGCGGCGACGCAGTCCGGCTCGCTGCGCCGGGTGGCGTCGGTGATGCGGCGCCTGGTCTCGTCCGGCGCGCGCCAGATCGGGGCGAAACCGCCATCGGCGGGGCATGCCGGCTGCAGATTGTCCATCACCGCGACTCCGAAGCGCTTCGTGTGCGTCCTCAACCACAACCGCCGGGCCGATGCCAGCGTCATCGCACGTTGATCGCGCGCGCTGCCGCGACCATCTGTAACCGTCGACGGTGCGGAGCGGACGGCAGGATGGCAGACGACCCGTATGGGATTCTCGGGGTTTCGCGCGACGCGGATCAGGCGGCGATTCGCAAGGCTTATCGCCGCCTGGCCAAGGCCAGCCATCCCGACCTGCATCCCGGCGACAAGGCGGCCGAGGAGCGGTTCAAGAAGATCGCCAGCGCCAATGGCCTGCTGTCGGACCCGGAGCAGCGCGCCAGGTTCGATCGCGGCGAGATCGACGCGTCCGGCCAGGAGCGGCATCGGCCGCCGCCCGGCGGCGGCTATCGCGCGCATGCGCAGGGCGCCGACGGAGCGCGGTATGGCGGCGCGCAATATTCAACGTCCGGTGCCGGCTTTGGCGGCGGGTTCTCCGAGGAGGATCTGGGCGACATTTTCGGCGGGATGTTCGGCGCCCGGGCCGGAGCCCGGGCTGGCGGCGGAGCGCGGACCCGTCCGGCCGGGCCGCTGCGTGGCGAGGATCGCAGCTACACGCTGTCGGTCTCGTTCGTCGATGCGGTGCTCGGCGCCACCACACGCATCACCCTTCCCGGCGGCGCGACTCTCGACGTCAAGGTGCCGCCCGGGATCGGCGACGGCCAGACCCTGCGGCTGCGCGGCAAGGGCGGCGACGGGCACGAGGGCGGTCCGGCCGGGGACGCGCTGATCCAGATCCATGTCGTGCCGGATGCGCGCTTCGTGCGCGACGGCGACGATATCCGCACCGAGGCGGCGATCGGCCTCCGCGAGGCGGTGCTGGGCGGTTCGGTGCAGGTGCAGACTCCGGCCGGGCCGGTGGCGCTGACGGTGCCGGCCGATTCCGATACCGGCAGCGTGCTGCGTCTGCGCGGACGCGGCGTGGCGGCGCACGGCCAGCGTGCGGCGGGCGACCTCTACGTGACGCTGACGGTGCGGCTCGGACGCGCCGACGCGTCGCTCCGCGCCTTCCTGCGCGGTGATCCGTCCGAGCCCGCGAAGGAAGCGGAGGGCACGTCATGATCACCATGGACATGCTGTGCGTGCGCGTGGAGCGCGTCACGCCCGCCGAGCTCGAGGACTGGATCGCCCGGGCCTGGATCAGGCCGGACGGGGAGCCCGGCTTCTACCGGTTCCAGCCGATCGACGAGGCGCGGGTCAGGCTGATCGTAGAGCTGCGGTACGATCTGCGGATCGACGACGAGGCGCTGCCGCTGGTGCTGTCGCTGCTCGATCAGCTCTATGCGGAGCGGCGTCATCTCGGCAGAGTGCGGGACGCGCTCGCGCGAGCCGACGCGACGTCGCTGCGCGAGACGCTGGCGCGGATTCTGGACGAAACGGCGCCGGAAAGCTGATAGTCTCGTCATGAAACCGCCATGTGGGTCGTGCGCTGCACTCTCCGGGGACTGATGCCATGCCGTTCGATGGAGCGAATTTCCAGGTACCCAAAACACCGCGCAAGCGCGCGAGCCGCAGCGAGAACGTGCTGACGATGCTGATCCTGGTCGCGGCGCTCGGATTGCTGGTGCTGCCGGTCTCGGCAACCGCCCTGATCGATATCGCGGCCTATTTCGGCGGCCATTAGCGCCGGAACCGGCCATGCCGGAGATGCTGGTGCATGGCGCGGCGCCGTACAATGCCGAGCCGGACCGGGCGCGGCTGGCGGCGCGCTTGGTCACCGACAACGATGTCTTCTACGTTCGCTGTCACGGCGACGTCCCGGCGCTGGACGAGGCGACGCACCGGCTCCGGGTCGACGGTCTGGTGCGGTCGAAGCTGGACCTGTCGATGCACGAGCTGAACACACGCTTCACGCAGGTCGCGTGCGAGGCGGTGCTGCAATGCGCCGGCAACCGCCGCGCCGACATGCAGGGCGTGCGTCCGACCAGCGGCGATCCGTGGCAGGTCGGCGCGATCGGCAATGCACGCTGGCAGGGCGTTCGGCTCGCCGACGTTCTCGACGCAGCCGGGGCAGCCGGGATCGACCGCGCAGACGCGAGCCTGCATGTCGCGTTCGAATGCCTCGACCACTGCACCGTGGACGGCGAGCGGTTCCGCTACGGCGCGTCGATCGGCCTGCCCAAGGCGCTTTCGCCCGACGTCCTGCTGGCGACCGGCATGAATGGCGTCCCCCTTCCGCCGGAGCACGGCTTTCCGCTGCGGCTGGTGGTTCCGGGCTATGCCGGCGTGCGCAGTCCGAAATGGCTGTCGCGCATCACCGTCCAGACGACGCCGTCGGACAATCCGATCCAGGCGCGGGACTACAGGCTGCTGCCGCCGGACGTGAGCGCTGAGGCGATCGACTGGTCGCGCGGCTTCGCGATCGAGGAGATGCCGGTGAACGCGGCGATCTGCGTGCCGGCGCCGTTCGCGGCGCTGCCGGAGGGACCCGTGACCATCGAAGGCTGGGCGATGGCCTCGTCACGGTCGATCGTGCGAGTGGACGTGTCGGCCGATGGCGGACGGGTCTGGCACCAGGCGGCGCTGCGTCGCAGCCAGGATGGCGGCGCCCGGAGCTGGACCCTGTGGCGCATCGGCCTGGCGCTCGGGCGCGGCCGGCACGAGCTGGTCGTCCGCGCCTGGGACGCGGCCGGGCAGACGCAGCCGTCCGACGTCGCCGAGATCTGGAACGTCAAGGGTTATCTCAGCAACGCCTGGCACCGCGTCCAGGTCGAGGTCGGGTAGCGCCGGTGTGACGCTCGACCAGTTGCGGGTGTTCGTCGCGGTCGCCGAGCGCGAGCACGTCACCCGGGCGGCGTCGGCGCTGAACCTCGCGCAATCCGCGGTGAGCCATGCGGTGGCGCTGCTGGAGGCGGAATTCCGCACCCGGCTGTTCGACCGGGTCGGACGGCGCATCGTCCTGACCGAGGCGGGGCGCACCTTCCTGGTCGAGGCGCGCGCCGTGCTGTCGCGCGCGGACGTGGCCAGGACGGTCCTGGCGGAACTCGGCGACCTGGAACGCGGCAGCCTGCGGGTCCATGCCAGCCAGACCATCGCCGGATACTGGCTGCCGGCACGCCTGGCGGCGCTGCATCGGCGGCATCCCGGCATCGAGATCGGCCTGCGGATCGGCAACACCGAACAGGTCGCCCGCGCGGTGCATGACGGCGAGGCCGAGATCGGTCTGATCGAGGGGGCGATCCACGACCCGGCGCTGCTGTCGAGCGTGGTCGCGCACGACCAACTCGTGCTGGTGGTCGCGCCGGCGCATCCCTGGGCGCATGGGCCATCGCCCGGGTCGGCCGCGCTGGCGGCGGCGGACTGGGTGCTGCGCGAGCCCGGTTCCGGGACGCGCTCGGCCTTCGAGACGGCGATCGCCCGGCTCGGCGTTCCGGCCGGGAGTCTGCGCGTGGCGCTGCAGTTGCCGTCGAACGAGAGCGTCCGCGCCGCGGTGGAGAGCGGCCTCGGGGCGACGGTACTGTCCGCCTCGGTCGCGGCGCCGTCGCTCGAGGCCGGGTTGCTGGTTCGTGTGCCGATGGCGCTGCCGGAACGGGCGTTCCGCGTGGTGCATCACCGCGAGCGATCGCTCGGCCGCGCCGCCCGGGCTTTCCTGGCCGGCCTCGAATCGCCTTCAGCGGAGACCCGTGCCTGATCGGCCCGAGCGCAGCATCGCCCGCATCAGCCGACGCGGCACCAGCAGGGCCGCCAGCATTGAGGCGGCGAGCGGGGCCGCGGTGTCGAGCAGGAACAGGGCGCGATGATCCATCAGCGCCAGCAGCAGTCGTTCGGTCAGATGCGGCAGCATCGCCCGGCGCAGCAGCAGCAGGTCGACCAGCGGCAGCAGGAGCGCCGCGACCGCCTTCGGCCAGATCCGGGCCGGCGTGCGGGCCGCGATCGCCCCGATCAGCAGCCCGGTCGGCAGGCACCCCTTGAGCAGTCCGACCAGGCCGAGCGCCGTCAGGACCGGCAACAGCAGCACCGACCCCAGCAGCCAGTGCAGCGTCTCCCAGGCGAACACCGCCACCACCAGCAGGAACAGCCCGGGCAGCAGCAAGGCATAGAAAATCGCGAACACTCCCGCCGCCAGCAACAGCGCCAGCCGCGTCGGCACCATCACCGAACTAAGACCGAATTCTCGGGAGGGGGGCTGGAAACGTGTCCTGGCGAGTCAGAGGCGGCGCATGGCGACGCCGGCCGCGGGTGAGACGCGCGCACCGGAGCGGAGCGGCCTCCTGGCCGCGAGCACCGGAGCACAGCGGATCGCCCGCGGATGACCGCCAGGGCGCGTTTACGGCCCCCCTCTCAGGGGGTGTGGGGGTTGGGGGAGAGCAGCTCGGCCTTGCCGGGCTTGTCCTTCCAGTCGTCGGCGTCGGCCGGGGGGGTGCCCTTGCGGGTGATGTTCGGCCAGGTCTTGGAATAGTTGGTGTTGGTCTCGGCCCAGGCGGTGGCGCGATCGTCGCTGTCCGGCAGGATCGCCTCGGCCGGGCATTCCGGCTCGCAGACGCCGCAATCGATGCATTCGTCCGGATTGATCACGAGCATGTTCTCGCCCGCATAGAAGCAATCGACCGGGCAGACCTCGATGCAGTCCATGTACTTGCAGCGGATGCAGTTCTCGGTGACCACGTAGGTCATCGTCCATCTCCGATCATGCGACGGCGGCCGATCCGCGGCCGCTCGTCCATCAGGTAAAGTGTGACGTGCGAACGGGCGCGCAAGCCCGGTCGATCACGTCGGGCGGCGAGATATGAAAGCGTTTGTGTTCCAGCGCAAGGCGGTCAGTCCGGGATCTCCTCGTAGAGGGTGCGTGCTTCCGGGGCGGGGCCGCGGCGGCTGGCCAGGGCGAGCACGCGGATCACCCTGACCCCCACGCGCGGCAGCGGCAGGGTGACCACGTCGCCTGGGCGCACCCTGGCGTGCGGCTTGTCGGTCGGCTGTCGGTTGATGCGGATCAGCCCTTCCTGGATCAGCCTGGCGCAGTCCGACCGCGCTTTGAGGAAGCGTGCCGACCAGAGCCAGATATCGAGTCGCTGCCAGTCGCGGTCGGTGTCGCCTGTCCGGCCGCCCGTCGTCGCCATCAGCGCCCGAATCGCATCCCGGCCAGCACCGCGAACGGGCTGTCAGGGTTGATCGGACGCCCAGGGGGCTTGCCAGGCGGCGTGGAAGGCGGCCTGGCAGGCTGTCGAGGCTGCTGAGCGTGTGGCGGCTGCTGCGGAGCCGGCCTGCCCTGCTGCGGCGGCTTCTTGTGCGGACGGGAGCGGGGCGGCCGCCTGGTCGGCGCCTCGTTCGGCGGGGTCTCGGACCCGGCGGTGGTTTCGACCGTCTCCCTGGCCGCTTGCTGGTCCGGACCTGTCGCTGCGTCCGCCGCGCCCTCGGCGTGCGGTCCGGCCCCGCTCCTGGCGCCGCTCTTGCCATGGGTCCGGGCCTGGTGGCGGCCCTGGATCCGGGCGCGTTCGCCGCGCGCGGCGATCAGCGGCGGCGCCGGCGGCCCGAACGCATCCTCCGGCAGCGGGAAGGCCGGCAGCATCCTGATCTCCAGCCCCGGCAGCACCTGCGACAGGATCTCGCCCCTGACCGACAGGCGCGAGGCGAGGTCGGGCGGCAGCGCGGTCGGGCGGCGGCGCGTCATCCAGCCCAGCTCGCCGGCGACCCGCTCCGCGACGTCGAGCCTGAGCAGCACCGGCCCGCACGTCACCCAGCCGAGCCTGGCCAGCAGGCCGGCCGGCGCCTGGGAGTCCTGATCCACCGGCGCGGAGATCCTGCCCTCCTGCGGCAGCTTCGGCACCGGGATGCCGGCCCTGACCGACAGCAGGATCGCCCGCATCCGGGTCGGCCTGGGCTTGAGCAGCGCCGGCATGAACAGGGCGAACCGCCCGACCTTGATCCCCAGCGCCTTGAGCCGGGCGCGGACCTGCGGCGTCAGCGGCGCGCGCAGCGGACCGGCGACCAGGCCGGCCTGCTCGGTCAGCAGGTGCAGCACGCCGCGCAGCGCGCTGTCGTCGGCGGCCTGGCGCTCGGCGGCGATCAGCGGCGCCAGCGCCTCGGCGATGGTGGCGTCGACGAAGAACTGCAGCCGCGCCCGCACCTGCTCGCGCTGGCTGCCGTCGAGGAACTCGCTGTCGCGCACCTCGACCATCGGCTTGAGCAGGGTCGGTCCGGGCCGCAGCCTGCCGACCGGCGCGCCGTCCCAGCCTACGGTGCGGCCATCCTCGGCGATCGAGAAGCTGGCGTTCGATGCCGCCACCAGCGCCTGCACCCGGCGCGGGATCTCCTCGCGCAGCGCCCGCCTGGCGGCGCGCAGCACCAGCCGGATCTCGGGGCCTTCCGCCTGCGGGTCTGGGATCAGCGCGAAGCCGGACACGTGGCCCACCGAATGACCCTCGACCACCACCTCGCCGCGCGCGGTGACGGCGGACAGCAGCTCGCTGCCGTCGCCGCGTTCGGCCTCGTCGAGGCTGCGGATCAGCGAGGCGGCGCGGCGGTCGACGAAGCGCGCGGTCAGGCGCTCGTGCAGCGCATCGGACAGCAGGTCCTCGATCTCGCGGGCGCGCTCCTGCCAGCGCGGCGCATCCGCCAGCCAGTCCTTGCGGGCGGCGATATAGGCGCAGACCCGGACCCCGGACAGGCGCTGCATCAGCGTGTCGATATCGCCGTCGGCGCGGTTCAGGCTGGTCAGCAACTGCTCCAGCCAGGCCTCCGACAGCCGGCCGCTCTGCATGACTTCGAAGAACACCCGTGCGCAGAGCCTGGTGTGGCTGTCGTCGCCGAGCTTGCGGAAATCGGGGATCTGGCAGGCATCCCAGAGCAGCCGGGTGGCGGACCGGCTGGTGGCCAACGCGCGGATCTCCGGATCGGCGGCCAGCGCGGTCAGGGTCTGCAGGTCCGACGCCTCGTTGCCGGCGACCAGGCCGCGCATCGGCGGCGGCGCCAGCAGGCTGTCGAGCAGCGCGTCGGGACCGGACAGGTCGAGCGCGCTGTTGCGCCAGGAGAGCTGTTCCAGCGGATCGAAGCGATGCGCCTGCACCGCCTCGACGATCTCGTCCGGCATCGGCGGGCAGGTGCCGGTGGTGCCGAAGCTGCCGTCGCGCATTCCGCGCCCGGCGCGCCCGGCGATCTGCGCCACCTCGGCCGCACTCAGCCGCCGTGGGCGGGCGCCGTCGAACTTCGACAGGCCGGCGAAGCCGACATGGTTGACGTCCATGTTCAGGCCCATGCCGATCGCGTCGGTGGCGACCAGATAGTCGACCTCCTTGTCCTGGTAGAGCGCCACCTGGGCGTTGCGGGTGCGCGGGCTGAGCCGGCCCATCACCACGGCGCAGCCGCCGCGACGGCGACGGATCAGCTCGGCGATCGCGTAGACCTCGGCGGCGGAGAACGCCACCACGGCGGAGCCCGGCGGCAGCTTGGTCAGCTTGACCGGACCGACATGCAGCAGTTGCGACAGGCGCGGCCTGGTCTCGATCTCGGCCGTCGGCACCAGCCGCTGCAGCAGCGGGCGGATGGTCTCGGCGCCGAGGAACATGGTCTCGACGGTGCCGCGCGCGTGCAGCAGCCGGTCGGTGAACACATGGCCGCGATCCGGGTCGGCGCAGAGCTGGATCTCGTCGACGGCGACGAATTCCGGCTTCGGCATGTCGCCGCCCTCGAGGCGGTTGATCGGGTCCAGCGGCATCGCCTCGACGGTGCAGGAGAACCAGCGCGCGCCGGGCGGGATGATCTTTTCCTCGCCGGTGATCAGCCCGACCTTGGCTTCGCCTTTCTGCGCCACCATGCGGTCGTAGTTCTCGCGTGCCAGCAGGCGCAGCGGGAAGCCGATGATGCCCGAGCCATGGCCGAGCAGCCGCTCCATCGCCAGATGGGTCTTGCCGGTATTGGTCGGGCCGAGCACCGCCTTGACCCTGGGGGCGAACGGACCGCCGCGCGGCCCCTCCGCGAAGGCGGTGGAGTGCGGGGTGTCGAAACGGCCATACGGCCGGAAGGGTGCGCCAGACATCGAGGACGATGGTCGGGCCGTCCGGCCGGGTTTGCAAGCGCCGTCCGGTCGGACCAGCATCGGCCGGATACGAGCAAGAACCCGCCGAAAGCCCGCCATCGATGCCAGATTCCGTCCCAGACTTCTCGTTCGACCGGCCACTCGACTGCCTCGTCGCCGACACCGATGCGCTGGCCGCGACGGCGCGCACGATCCGGTGTGTCCGCCCGTCCGGCCTGGAGGCGGCGCTGGCGGCGCTGCCGGCGGACCAGGCCGGCTGGGCGCGTGCCGCCGGGTTCGCCGCCAGGGAGGGCGAGCTGGTGACGCTTCCGGGCGATGGCGGGATCGCCGGCGCGCTGCTCGGGCTCGGCGAGGCGGAGTCGCCGTTCGCCTATGGCGGACTGGCCCAGGCGCTCGGCCGAAAGAGCGAGGCCGGCCAGGACGGAGCCGATCCGGAGGCGGATGCCGGCGCTCCGTGGCGCCTGGCCCTGCCGGACGGCGCGGACATGGACCAGGCGGTGCTGGGCTTCTGCCTCGGCGCGTACCGCTTCGGCGCCTTCCGGGCGGCGAAGACTCGGCCGGCCAGGCTGGTGGCGCCGGCAGGAACCGGGCGCGGCCAGGCGATCGCCAGGGCCGCCTGGCTGGCACGCGACCTGATCAACATGCCGGCCAACCGGCTGGGCCCGCTCGAGCTGGCCCAGGCCGGGCGCGACGTGGCGGCCGGCTTCGGCGCCAGCGTGGAGATCGTTTCCGGCGACGCGCTCGCCGGGCGCTATCCGGCGGTCGGCGCGGTCGGGGCCGGCTCGGCGCGGCCGCCCCAGGTGCTGGTGGCGGCGTGGCGCGGCAGCGGCGCCACCGGCTCGGCGCCGCATCTGTCGCTGGTTGGCAAGGGGGTGGTGTTCGATACCGGCGGTTACGACCTCAAGCCGTCCGCCGGGATGCTGCGGATGAAGAAAGACATGGGCGGGGCGGCGCTGATGCTGGCGCTGGCCAGGATCGTGATGGAGGCGGACCTGCCGGTGCGGCTGTCGCTCCGTCTGGGCTGCGTCGAGAACAGCGTGTCGGGCCATGCGATGCGGCCGTCCGACGTTCTGGCGACGCGGCGCGGCCTGTCGGTCGAGATCGGCAACACCGACGCCGAGGGGCGGCTGGTGCTGTGCGACCTGCTCGCCGAGGCTTCCGACGAATCGCCCGACCTGCTGATCGACGCGGCGACGCTGACCGGCGCCGCCCGCGTGGCGCTCGGCCCTGATCTGCCGGCGTTGTTCTGCAACGACGACGAGGTCGCGCGGATCATGCTGGACTCCGGCCGCCTGTCGCACGATCCGCTCTGGCGCCTGCCGCTCTGGCCAGGCTACGACGACTGGCTGTCGAGTTCCGTTGCGGATCTGAACAATGTTTCATCCCGACCGATGGCGGGTGCGATCACAGCCTCATTGTTTCTTCAACGTTTCATAGCGAAATCGATTCGCTGGGCGCATGTCGACAGCTATGCGTGGAACGACCAGGCGCGTCCCGGTCGTCCCGAGGGCGGCGAAGCGCTCGGTTTGAGGGCTCTGTATCTGGCAAGTTTGCGAATTCTTAATCTCGATCACGATACGAAACAGTCTGGTAACGTAATCGGGACTGAACCAAGTCATATTAACGGACTATAAGAGGCATCGCCATCAACGCTGCATGTCGGGCTCGTCCCGAGCCTCCGGCACGCAGCGACGGACCCAGAACGGGAAACGGTGGACAGACGGAACCGCGTGTCGCGGCTCCGGCTCGACAGGAAAGGAGTTTCAGGATGGCCCAGGCCTCGACGACCGACCATCTGGTGGCAACGCTGCGCGATACCGTCGTTTCGATGGTGCGTCGTGACGGACCAGATTTGTCCGCACGCCAGCTCGGCGTGTTTCTCACCTGCTACCTGCAGGACGAGGCGCATACCGTGCGCGGCCTCGCAGCCGACCTCAACGTGTCGAAGCCGGCGATCACCCGCGCGCTCGACCGCCTCGGCGAACTCGATCTCGCTCGCCGCAAGGTCGATCCGATGGACCGCCGGTCGATCCTGGTGCAGCGCACGCTGAAGGGCGCGGCCTATCTGCGCGAGCTGCGCGCGATCATGAGCGAGGCCTCCGGCACCACCACGCGTCGTGGTCATGCCGAGGAGCGTGGCGGCCGTCGCGCCGCAGGCTGACGGCAACCGCGCAGCACTCCGGACGTTGCATCGGCAGAGCGGGCCCGGCCGGGCCCGCCGCCGTATCGACGATCCCGAGGAAAACTTCATGCGTCTCGCCGTTCTCGCTTCCAGCCTGGCTCTGGCATCCGCCGCCTTCGCCGCTCCCGCCCTCGCGGCCATGGACCCCGGCAAGAGCGCCGCGCCGGATGGCTACGTCACGATCGTCTCCAAGTCCGCCGATATCGGCGTCGGTGCGAGCTGGGGCTCCGGCACCTTGACCTTCCATCACCACAAGTATGCGTTCTCGGTGAAGGGCGTCGACGTCGCCGCGGTCGGATACTCCAAGGTCACCGGACACGGCCGCGTCTACGATCTCAAGAACCTGCATGATTTCGACGGTACCTATGCGGCGGCCGACGGCGAGGCCACGGTCGGCAAGGGTCTCGGCGGTCAGGTCCTCAAGAACGGCAACGGCGTCGAGCTGCGCATCGACAACATGACCAAGGGCGCACGTCTGGCCGGCGCGGCCCAGGGCATCGAACTGACCCTCGACGACAGCAAGTAAGCTTTCAGGACCAGCGCGACAGTCCTGCGCGCCGTGCGCGCAACCAGACTGTCGCGCTCCAGGAAAGCTGCGGCAGCAGCACGATCATTGCCGCGACGAGTGGTCTTGCTGGCAGGAGCGCCAGCGAGATCACGCCGCCCCAGCAGGCGAACGCCCAGTGAATCACGGCAACCGTCGTGTGCGACAGACCGGTGCGCGCGGCGACCTGATAGAGATGTCCGCGATGCGCCTGGGTGAGTCGCTCTCCCGCGCGCAGGCGCCGCGCGAGGGTGAACAGAACGTCCCAGAGGATACCGGCCAGGATCAGCGGAACCATCTCCGCGACAGCAAGACGCACGGTGTCTGCCAGCAGCAGCAGAGCAAAGCCGCCGGTGAGCAGGCCGCACACCTGGCTACCCACGTCGCCCATGAAGATCCGCGCCCGCGGCATGTTGTAGGGCAGGAAACCGAGCAGCCCGGCCGACAGCATCGCGCTGCAGGCGGCGAGCAGCGGATCGCCGACGGCCAGACCAAGCAGGCAGGCGAACACGCCGCAGATCGCCGAGACGCCGGACGCCAGGCCATTCAACCCGTCGATGAAATTGAGCGCGTTGGTGGTCAGCATCAGCCAGCAGAAACCGAGCAGGCAGAGCGGCGCCAGCAGCCAGGATGAGGGCCAGACCGGTGCGGAGGCGAGCGAAGCGGCGACCGTCAGCGCCGCCGCGGCGCACTGCGCGCCGAACTTGGCGCGGACGCCGAACTGGCGCAGATCGTCCAGCCACGAGACCGCCGCCAGCAGCGCAGTGGCGCTGAGCAGCAGCCCTGCCGGCAGCAGCCGGCCGGCGCCGCCCGGCAGCACCGCAAGACAGGCCGGAACCCCCAGCAGCACGGCGGCGACCATGCCGACGCCGCCGCCCCTGGGGATCGGACGGTCATGCGCGCTGCGCGCGCCCGGCACGTCCATCACCGCGAGCCGGATCATCCGCCGCACCAGCATGGACGAGAGCGCCACCGCAGCGAGCGCGGCCACGGCCAGGACCAGCGGGGCGGCGAGGTTCGGTGGGTGCATCGTCGTCCATTCCGGAATGGGCCGCGCCGTGCCGGAGGGCGCACGCCGGCGCCCGCCTTCTAGTGCGGCTGCGGCTGGGCTATAGGGACGCGAACATGCCGCCGCAACGCCCAGACACGCCGGGCCAGACCCGACACAGGATTCCGGACGCCGTGTCGGTCCGCAATCGGCTGAGGCCCTGGAACCGGATCCTGGTCAACATGGCGCTCGACGGCGCCCTGGCGGCGCTGGCGGCGCCGATCGCCCGCTGGCTGGCGGATCCCGGCGGCGGGCTGCTGCATCCGCTGTGGTTCCTCGCCGGCGGTGCGATCACCCTGCTGGTCGGGGGTGTGCCGTTCAGGGTGCAGCAGCAATATTGGCGCTTCTCCGGCGTCGCCGACCTGCTCGGCATCGCCGGCGGCTCGGTCGCCAGCGCCGGTCTGTTCGCCCTGTTGCTGCTCGGCACCGGATTCCGCCTGCCGAGCGTCACCTTCCCGATCATCCATGCGCTCACCCTGCTGGTCCTGCTGGGCGGTCTGCGGATCGTGTATCGGCTGTCGCAAGGCGGTTTCGCGCCGGGCGGGCTGTTCGCCGGGCGCGCCGGCACGCAGCGGGTGCTGCTGCTCGGCGCCGACCAGGCGGCGGACCTGTTCATCCGCGCGGTGCGCCGCGAGCGCGCGACTCCTCTGCGCGTGACCGGCCTGCTGGCCCGCGGCCGTCACCAGCCGGGACGGCGAATCCATGGCGTGCCGATCCTGGGCACGCTGCGCGACATCGATCAGGTGCTCGACCGTCTGGAGGCGAGGGGCAAGCGGCCGGACGGGCTGGTGGTGACCGATCCCGATCTGCGCGGCGCCGATCTGGCCGCGGTGATCCGCGCCGCCGACCGGCTGAACATCACCGTGGGACGGGTGCCGGACCCCACCGCCTTGTCGCCGGCCGCGCGGGTCGAGCTGCGTCCGGTGGCGATCGAGGAGCTGCTCAACCGTCCGCCGGTGTCGCTCGACAAGAGCGGCATGGCCTCCCTGGTCGCCGGACGCAGGGTGCTGGTGACCGGCGCCGGCGGCACCATCGGCGCCGAACTCGCCCGGCAGCTCGCGGCGCTGCAGCCGGAGACGCTGATCCTGCTGGATCACGGCGAGTTCGCGCTGTGGCAGATCGACCTGGAGCTGGGCGAGCGCCACCCTGCGCTGGAGCGCCGCTCCGTGGTCGCCGACATCCGCGACTCCGCACGGCTGCGGGCGCTGTTCGACTCGCTGCGTCCGGAACTGGTGTTCCATGCGGCGGCGCTCAAGCACGTGCCGATCGTCGAGGCCAACCCGTCGGAGGGGATGCTGACCAACATCGTCGGCACCCGCCAGGTCGCCGATGCGGCGCAGGCGGCGGGCGCGCTGGCGATGGTGCTCATCTCGACCGACAAGGCGGTCAATCCGAGCAGCCTGATGGGCGCCTCGAAACGCGCCGCGGAAATGTATTGCCAGGCGCTCGACGTCGCCGGGCCGCCGGACGGATCGGGGATGCGCTGCGTCACCGTGCGGTTCGGCAACGTGCTGGGCAGCACCGGCTCGGTGGTGCCGCTGTTCCGGCGCCAGCTCGAGCGCGGCGGGCCGCTGACCGTGACCCATCCCGACATGCAGCGCTATTTCATGACCGTGCCGGAGGCGGTCTCGCTGGTGCTGCAGGCCAGCGCGCTCGGCAGCGCCCCGCATCCCGAGGCCGGCGCTGTCGATCTCGGCCGCAACGGCAGCATCTTCGTGCTCGACATGGGCCAGCCGGTGAAAATCGTCGATCTGGCGCGACAGATGATCCGTCTTGCCGGGCTGCGTCCGGACCACGACGTGCAGATCCGCTTCACCGGCCTCAGGCCGGGCGAGAAGCTGTTCGAGGAGCTGTTCCACGGCAGCGAGGCGCCGCTGCCGACCGGCCATCCCGGTCTGCTGATCGCCACCCCCAGGGTCGCCGATCGCGTGCAGGTCGGCACCGCCCTCGACGGCATCGAGGCGGACTGCCGCGCCGGCCGCATCGACCGTGCGCTGGCGAAGCTCAACCAACTGGTGCCGGAGTTCGCGCACAACCCCGACGGGCTCGTACCGGAACCTGAAAGGACCGCTCCATGACGCGCAGCATCGCCTTCCTCGACCTGAAGGCGCAGCAGGCCAGGATCGCCCCTGCGCTCAGGGCCAGGCTGGAGACCGTGCTCGGCCATTGCCAGTTCGTGCTCGGGCCCGAGGTGGGCGAGCTGGAGGGGCGGCTGGCGTCGTTCTGCGGCGCCGGGCATTGCGTGGCGCTCAGCTCCGGCACCGACGCGCTGCAGATCGCGATGATGGCGGAGGGCATCGGTCCGGGCGATGCGGTGTTCCTGCCCGCCTTCACCTACACCGCCACCGCCGAGGTGCCGCTGGTGCTGGGGGCGACGCCGATCTTCGTCGATGTCGATCCGCGCAGCTTCCAGATCGACGTCGCGCATCTCGAGGCCAGGATCGAAGCGGTGCGCGCCGCCGGCAGCCTGCGTCCAGCGGCGATCGTCGGCGTCGACCTGTTCGGCCAGCCGGCGGACTGGCCGGCGCTGCGCCGGATCGCCGGCGAGAACGGCCTGTTCCTGCTCGACGATTGCGCGCAGAGCTTCGGCGGATCGCTGTGCGGCGCCCGTCTCGGACGCGAGGCCGACGCCACCGCGATCAGCTTCTTCCCGTCCAAGCCGCTCGGCGGCTACGGCGATGGCGGGGCGCTGCTGACCGACGATGCCGACCGGGCCCGGCTGTATCGCAGCCTGCGCTCGCACGGCGAGGGCGAGACCCGCTACGAGGTGCTGCGCACCGGCATGAACGGCCGCCTCGACACGCTGCAGGCGGCGGTTCTGCTGGCCAAGCTGGACGTGTTCGAGGCCGAGCTGGCGCGTCGGGCGCAGATCGCGCTGGCCTACGATCGCGGCCTGTCCGCACTGCTGGACGTGCCGGCGCGGGTGCCGGACAGCGTCAGCGCCTGGGCGGTCTATGCGGTGCTGCTGCCGGATGCGGCGCGACGCGACGCGCTGCAGGCCGGCCTGCGGGAGCGGGGCGTGCCGACGGCGATCTATTATCCGCGGCCGCTGCATCTGCAGCCGGCCTACCGTCCGCATCATGACGGCGTCGTCCTGCCGGTGTCGGAAGATCTGGCCACGCGCATCCTGGCGCTGCCGATCCAGCCGGAGCTCCAGGACGACGAGGTCGCCTACGTGATCGAGCAGGTGCGGGCGGTGCTCGCGTAAGCCGGAGGTCAGAGCGCGCCGGGGCGGGTCCGGTCGGTCGCGGTCTCGGAGAGCGCGTCCTCCATCACCACCCGGTTCCGGCCGAGCCGCTTGGCGCGATAAAGAGCGCGGTCCGCGAGCGCCATCTGGTCGCTCAGATTGACGACGCCGCCTCTGGCGATGGCGATGCCGACGCTGACCGTGGTGCCGCAGCCGAGCGCCTGCTCGGAATCGGCGAAGGCGGTGCGCACCTGTTCGGCGCGGGTGCGGATCTCCAGCCGGTCCTGGCCGCAGAGCGCGGCTGCGAACTCCTCGCCGCCGACCCGGCCGAGGACGGCGTCGCCGCCGAGGATGTGTCGCAGGATCTGCGCGAAGCGCTGGATCGTCGCGTCGCCCGCGGCATGGCCGAGCGTGTCGTTGATCCGCTTGAAATGGTCGATGTCGAACAGCACCAGGGTGCGCTCCGGCATCGCCTCGGCCTTGCGCCAGAAGCCGCGCCGGTTGAGCAGCCGGCTCAGCTCGTCGCGCAGCGCCAGCCTGCGCTCGCGCCTGGTCTCCATGTCGAGCGCGGTGATCATCGCCAGGCCGGGCCACAGGATGGTGCGCGAGAAGACGGCGACCATAAGCGTCAGTTCGGTCCGCGCACCGACCATCAGCACGTGCGGCCACACCAGGCTGATGGCGGAGAGGCAGGTCATCAGCGGGTGCAGCGCGACCAGGCCGATCATGCATTGGTGCGCCAGCGACCGGTGGCGCACCCGCAGCAGCGCCGCCAGGCACGCCAGCGCCAGCAGGTCGTCGAGCACGAAAGCGAACACCATATCGGCCAGCATGTCGCCCGGCGGCGGACCGTACCGGGCCGTCGGCAATCCCGACGAGAGCCACCGCGCCAGGCAGAAGCCGAGCCAGACGAGCGGGGCGGCGGCGACCCAGCGCAGGCTGCGGCGCTGTCCGACCAGATCGGCGATGGCCAGCCAGTACAGGCTGAAAGCCAGGAGACTGCCGGCGATCGCCGCGAGCCGCACCGGCGCCGCTGTCGAGAAAGCCAGCCAGGGCAGGCAGAGCCCGGTTACGAGGGAGGCGACCGCGAGCAACCGCATGGCACGGCTGCGCAACTGCAGCGCCGCGACGGTGCACAAGGCGGCGACCAGCAGCGGCACCAGCATCGGGGGAAGGACGGTCAGAAACGCCGGCGGGATCGTGTCCATCGCCGTCTTTCTAGCCGACCCGCCTCGTCCCGCGACAGTGTGTTCGTCGCGCAAACGTAATGTTGATGACCCTCGACCGGACCATGGCGGGTGATCGTTCGATCGCGCGCCGCGGGCCAGCCGCGGCCTCATCGTCGGCCGCCGCGTTTTCGAGGCAGCCCTGGGAGCGGTGCCTGAGCCGCCGGGCCGCATCCGCGCTTGTCCTCTCCGGGCGGTTCCCGCTAAGCCTTGCTGCGATGCGGCGCGGCTCGCGGCCGATCGGGGAACAGCGACATGGATCAACGCCGCGGCAGGGCTGCCGGACCGATCGGAGCGTATGGGCGGACGTTCGGACTGGCGCTGACGCTGATGGTCGCCGGCCGGGCCGCGGCACAGGCCCAGACCCAGACCCAGGCCCAGACCCAGGCCCAGACCCAGGACCAGACCCAGGGCCAGACCGACACCCAGAGCCCGGCTCAGGCCCGGACCACCGCGCCGCCGTCGATGGCGGGCTCGAACGAGAACCTGACCGTGCTGGGCCATGCGCACCGGTTTCAGCCGGCGCCGATGCCGGGTCCGGAGATGGGACCGCCGCCGGACAAGCCGGCGCCGCATCTCGGCCGCTACAAGATCTCCGGCGACCAGACCAAGAAGGACGGCTACGACGCCCAGACCGGCGCCTATATCGCCCCGTTCGGCAGCGCCTATACCAATGCCGGTCCCGTCGCCGACGGGCTGGCATCGCGCTTCCAGCACTGACGCCGGAGACCGCCTCGGAACCGGATCCGCCGGCGATCCGACGCGGAGGTCCGGAGCTGGCGTGAGCTCACGGCCTCAAGACCGCTCCGCTCCGAGACAAGAGCCGGTTCGTGCCCAGCCAAGACCGGCGGATCGCCGGTTCCTACCCTTCCGACGACGCATTGTGTCGAGATGGGAATGCCGGGAATGTCGCGATCCATTCTGACCGACGAGCTGTTCGAGAGCTTTTCCAGCTCCATCCTGCCGTCGGCGGACGCGGAATCGCTGCCGCCGGCCTGCTACGTGGACGAGGAGTTCTTCCGCTTCGAGAAGCAGGCCCTGTTCTATCGCGAATGGCTCTGCGTCGGCCGCGAATCCTGGGTGCGCGAATCCGGCGACTACTTCACCTCGCGGCATGTCGGCGAACCGATCGTGGTGACCAGGACCCGCGACGGAGAGGTCGCGGCGATGTCGGCGGTCTGCCAGCATCGCGGCATGGTGGTCGCCGAGGGGTACGGCAACGTCAAGTCTCTGCTCTGCCCCTATCACCACTGGGTCTATTCCCTGAGCGGGGAGCTGGTCGGCGCCCCGGAGATGGGCCGCACCTGCAATTTCGACAAGGCCGACCACGGGCTGCCACGGCTGCGGGTGGAGATCTGGCACGGATTCGTGTTCATCAACTTCGATCCCGACGCCGCGCCGCTGGCGCCGCGCCTGGTCGCGCTCGAGGATGTCGTCGCCAACTACGATCTGGCCGGCCTGGACGGTCCGCGCCCGGGCCCGCCGACCCGGTTCAACTGGAACTGGAAGGTGATGCTCGAGAACAACAATGACGGCTACCACGCCAACCGTCTGCATCACGGTCCGCTGCACGATTGCGTGCCCAGCAGGCTGGCGGAGTTTCCAGAGCTACCGGACGATACCGGCGGCTATTACCGCACCAACGGCTCGACCCATCCCAATGCCAGCTTCAACCCGACCCAGAAGGCGATGCTGCCGATCTTTCCGCGCCTGACCGAACAGGAGCAGGGCAGGGTGGCGTTCGTGAACATCCCGCCGAGCTTCTCGCTGGTGATGAACACCGACATGGTGCTGTTCATGATCATGCAGGCCGAGGACGCCGACCATCATTCGCTGGACATGGGCACCCTGGTCGCCCCCGAGGCGTTGCGCGACCCGATGTTCGACCGGCTGCTGAGATTCAACCAGGAGTCGGTCAACGAGATCGTGCAGCAGGACCTGCATGTCGACGCGCTGGTGCAGCAGGGGCTGAAATCGAAGTTCGCCCCGCGTGGCCGCTATTCCTGGCAGGAGGGCGCGCAGCGGCAATTCAATCTCTGGCTAGTGGACCGCTACCGGCGCGGCTGGCAGGCGCTCAGGCCGCGCGGCGATACGGTCTGACGGAGCCGATGCGATGCAACCGAACACGCTGATCTTCGTCGACCTGGCCTCGGACGATCCAGAGGCCGCCGGTCGCTTCTATGCCGAGGTGTTCGGCTGGCACGACGATCCGAGACCGGCCGGGCTGTATCACCGCATGGTGCCGGGCGGCACGTTCGCCAATCCGGACGGCACGCTGAGCGCGGTCGGCAACCTGCATCTCGGCATCTTCCACGCCGGCAACGCGCGGCCGCATCCCGATGCCGGCGGCGTCGAACCCAGGCGGTTGAGCGAGGCCGGCCGCAAGCCGCGGATCTGGATCCTGATTGGCGACGGAAACAGCGCCGAGGACATCATCGCACGCGCACTGGACCGCGGCGCCGCCCTGCTGTGGCGGAACCATTACTGGTCGGAATTCAACGGCACCAACCACGCCTTCCGCGACCCCTGGGGCAACGAGATCGTGCTCTGGGGAAAAGCCGGATCTCCGCCCGAAATACCCGAAACCTTCACCAGAGAATAAAGCCCGTTCCGGGATCCAAGGGCCCGAGGCCCTTGGCAGGTCGAGGACAGCGTCCTCGCCTTACCGTCCCCGGACCGCATCATCGAGCATCCAAGTCCTGTGCACGTGCCGCACATATCTCGTCTTGTCGAACGGCGTTCCGGTATGCAGCGTGCAGCGATTGTCCCACACCAGCACGTCACCGGCCTGCCATTTGTGGCGGAACACGAACCGCTCCTGCGTCACATACGCCATCAGCTCCGCGAGCAGCTCGAGCCCCTCGGGGTTGGGCATGCCGACGATGCCGCGCGTGGTGCCGGAGCTCACCCACAAAGCGCGCCTTCCATCCACCGGATGCGCCCGCACCAGCGGGTGCACGACGTCCGGGAAGCGATCGTCGCCGGGCGCGACATCGGCCTTGAGCAGCTCCATCAGGGCGCGCCAGCTATGCTGCACCTGGAGCCCGTCCAGCGCCGCCTGTCGCTCCGGCGGCAGGGCGGCGAAGGCGGCGACCAGATCGGCGAACAGCGTGTCGGAGCCTTCCGGCGGCACCTCCATCGCATAGAGCATCGTGCACATCACCGGATTCGCGAGGTACGAGCTGTCGGTGTGCCAGCCCTGGCCGGCATCGACGTCGCCGATCGTGCGGCCGTTCTCGACCTTGTTGGACAGCACGAAGATTTCCGGAATGCCGGGGTAGGTGTATTCGCGGCGCTCGTTGGTTTCCGGTGTGCCGAATGCGCGCGAGAACGCCATCTGCTGTGATGGCGTCAGCGTCTGGCCGCGCAGCAGCAGCACGCCATGGCGATGGAACACGTCCACCACCGCGCGATGGATGCCGGTTCCGCAGGTGGCCAGGTCGACGCCGCGCACCTCGGCGCCGAAGCCGTTGCTGAGCGGGTGGACGTCGAGTTCGATCGCCATGTGGGTGGTCTCCTTCCGGTGCAGTATCGGAGAGCGATGCGGGTCCGGTCTTTGCCGGTCACGCCTGGGAAGTTGCCAGAGCGACCGAAGCCGGCGCGCGGTGCGGCGCGCGCAGGCGTATCGACCAGGCGGCGATCGCCAGCAGCACCACCGCGCAGCCATAGAACGAGGTGTCGAACCGTCCGGTCGCGTCGGCGACCCAGCCGGCCAGCGCCGGTCCGACCACCGAGACGATCGAGAAGAGCTGGTTGGCGCCCATGATGCGGGCGAAGTTGGTGCCGCCGTAATAGGCGTCGATCGCCAGCGTGGTGCCGATCATCACGGTGCCGTAGCCGCCGCCGACGCCGATCGCGAACAGCACCAGCGCCGGCATCGAGACCGAGCCGGCGAGCGCCACCAGGCCCACCGCCTGCGACAGCAGCCCGAGCGTCAGCAGGGCACGCACGCCGACTCGGCCGGCGATCCCGCCCATCAGCAGCGGAAAGGCGGCGTGACCTGCCGACTGGATGCTGAAGGTGAGCACGGCGATGCCGAGGCCGACGCCGTGCAGCGTGAGATAGGACATGGTGAAGGCGTTCAGCGTCGACGACACCAGGTAGGTCGCGGAGATGGCGCAGCCGACCGCGTAGAATTGCGGCGTGCGCAGCGCCGCGCGCAGACTGCTGCCGGGCGATGCGTCACCGACCGGCTGCTCGTCGCCGGGCTCGGCGATCAGGCGGATGGCGATGCTGCCGGCCACCGCCATCAGCGCCGCCATGAACCACCAATAGTCGCGCCACCCGCCGAACAGGCGGATCGTGCCTTCGACGATGCCGGGCCAGGTCGCGCCGCCGACGCCGCCGCAGCCGAGATAGGCGCCGAACATCAGCGGCCGCTGCGGCGCCGGCGCCGCGCCGAGCAGATGCAGCGCCGGCACTGCGCCGGCCAGGGCGAATCCCACCCCCAGCAGCAGCGCGCCGGCGAAATATCCGCTCGCGTCGTGGCAGGTCGCCAGCACTGCATAGGCCAGCACGAGGGCGGTCACGCCGCTTCCGATCGCCAGGCGTGCGCCGAGGCGCCGGATCAGCAGGCCCGGCAGAACGCTGCACAGCCCCGCCGCCAGCGCCAGCACGGTGAAGCCGGAACCGGCCTGGGTCCAGCTCAACCCCAGGCTGGGGATCATGTGCGGCAGCACCACGCCCAGCGAGGCGAAGCTCGATCCCATGATCATGACGTACAGCAGGCCGAGTGCCACCAGCATCGGCAGCATGCGTCCGGCCGCTGGCGGATCGTCCAGGAGTCGGGTGCGGGCGGCGTCGCTCATGTCACAGGCCAGCGTGTGCGCAGGGTCAGGCCGGAGCGGGCCAGGATCGCCTCGCCCGCTCTCTGCGCTTCGGCGAGCAGCCGGTCCTCGTCGATCGTGGTGCAGCGATAATTCTCCACTACCCGCACGCCATCGACCCAGACGCTGTGCACGCCGCGACCGTCGGCGGACCAGACGAGCTGGTTGATCACGTTGAACAGCGGTCGCCATTCCGGACGATGGGTGTCGTGGGCGACGAAGTCGGCCTTCTTGCCGGGTTCCAGGGAGCCGATCGCGTGCTCGAGCTGCAGCGCGCGGGCACCGTTCAGCGTCGCGCATTCGTAGGCCTGTTCGGCCGGGAACAGGCGCGGATCCTGTCGTGCGTCCTTGTAGAGCCCGGCGAGCAGATGCGTGGCGCGCATCATGTCGTGGAAGTTGCTGTCGTTGTTGCCGTCGGTGCCGAGGGTCAGCGTGACGCCCCGGGCCTGCATCTCCGGGAAACGGCCGACCGCGCCGGCCCCATAGGCGCCCCTGAGCGCGGTGGTGACGCAGTGCGAGACGCAGCCGCGCGCCGCGGCCAGCAGCGCCACCTCGTCGGTATCCAGATGCACCGCATGGGTCAGCACGACGTTCGGACCCAGCACGCCCAGTTCCGAAAGATGCCGCAGCGGCCGATGGCCGTAGCGGGCCAGGAACCAGTCGGGATCGTTCGTCGCCGGGCTCATATGCGCCGCCACGCCGACCCCGTTGCGGTCGGCCAGCGCCTTGGCGGCCTGCCACAGCGTGTCGCTGCAGGTCATGTGGCCGACGATCACCGGCCAGGCCGCCACCCGCTGTCCCGCGCCGGCCGGGTAGCGCGACAGCTCGTCCTCGAGCAGCGAGACGGTCTCGTCGGTGAGTGCGCCGGGATAAGTCTGCGTCGCCGGATCGAAATCCCAGGCCCACTGGCCGACGCGGGCGCGGATACCGATCTCGCCCAGCCCGTCCATCACCGGATCGAGGAAGCGCACCGTTCCGGCCTCCAGGACGCTGGTGGTGCCGCTGCGCAGCATCTCCAGCGCCGCCATCTGCGCCGACAGGCGCTCGTCGGCCTCGGTATGCGCCATGTGCGCCGGCACCAGCCAGCCGAACACCAGCTCCTCCCAGCCGAGATCGTCCGGCGCCAGGCCGCGCGTCAGCGGCTCGCCGGTGATGTGGACATGGGTGTTGACCAGGCCGGGGGTGATGACGAACCGGCTGCCGTCGATCAGGGTCCGTGCCTGGAATCGCGCGCGGAGATCGTGCGACTTGCCGACCGCGACGATGCTGTCGCCCTGCACCGCGATCGCGCCGTCGCAGATGATCCGGCGCTGCGCATCCATCGTCACCAGAAGGGTGTCGGTGATCAGCAGGTCGATCGTCGTCGGCGGCGGCGGCCCGTCGACGGAGGCGCTCATCGCGCCGCTACAGCCTGCGCCGGCGCGGTCCGTGGCGCGCGCATCAGCGCGCAGGGCACCGCCAGCAGCGCCAGCACCGCGGCATAGACCTGATAGATCGGCGCGAAACCGCCGGTGCGATCGGCGACCATCCCGGCGGCCAGCGGTCCGGCCGCGGCGAAGGTCGTCAGCAGCGCCACCACCGCCAGCACCCTGGCGCCGGTTTCGGCACCGAAATAGTCGAGCGGCAGGATGGTGCAGGAGACGAAGGCGAGGCCCCAGCCGGCGCCGAAGCTCAGCGCGCTGGCGAATTGCTGCAGCGGCCCGTGCGCGCCGGCCAGAAGGGCGCAGCCGACCGCCTGCAGCGCCAGACCCGCGCCGAGCAGCACCGACGGCCGCACCAGTTCGCACAGCCGGCCGGAGGCGCCCTTGATCAGCGTCGCGGTGATGGCGCCAGCGCTCAGCACCAGGGCGCCGGTGGTCTCCGAGGCACCGAGCCGGACCAGGTGCGCGACCAGAACGCTCGAATTGGTGGTGACGCTGGTCATGGTGGCGATCATCGCCGCGCAGACCAAGAGGAATTGCGGCGTCGGCACCGCCTGCCTGGGCGTCCAGACCGGCTGCGCTGCCGGGGAGCCGACCGCCTCGCGCACGTCCTGCTCCGGTGGCCCGGCATCGCGCACCGCCAGCAGGCAGACCAGGCCGATCAGCGCCGCCGCCGCGGTCATGATGCGCCAGTGCGCGCGCCAGCCGACGGCGTGCACGATCGCCACCACCACCGGCGGTCCGCAGGCGGCGCCGAACGCGCCGAGCATGAGATAGTAGCCGATGGTGCGCGAGGCGCCGCGCCCGAACCAGCCTGCCAGCAGATACACGCCCGGGACGTTGCCGCCGAGCGTGTAGCCGATGCCGAGCAGAATCATCGCGGCGAAAAACAGGAACAGGCTCTGGCTGAGCGAGGCCAGCAGGAATCCGGCCGCGAGCATCGCCGCACCGGCGCACAGCGCGCCGCGGCCGCCCAGCCTGACCATGGCGATCGCGCCGAGCGGGCTGGACAATCCGCAGGCCAGGCCAAGCACGGTGAAGCTGAGCCCGGCCTGCGTCATCGACCAGTGCAGATCCGCGCCCATCGTGAACAGCACCACGCCGAGAGAGGTGAAGGTGGCGGCATTCAGGAAAAAGAAGATCAGCGACGCGCCGCCGAACGCGGACCAGCGGCCGGCGGCGGGAAAGGCGGAGCGCGCGCGCGCGACGGGCAGTGCGGTCATGCGGTCAATGCCTCCTGCAGTGGCCGGTCCAGCCTGTCCGGAGGGTGGCGACCGCGATGCTCCGGCGTCTTGCCCCAGCATGCATCGGCACTTGTCGCGGCTCCCCTGGCAGACGGCGGTGGCGCATCATGCGCGCGCCTCCGGTCGATTTGATACGTCGATCCGAGACGATGACGAGCAAGTTGCGTGCCTGACGACGACGCCGCTCGAAGCTCCAGCACATGGCATGGCGCTTGCTTGCCATTATCTCGGTATGGCCGCGCTTGCGCCAGGCACGAACAGCGGAGTCCGAATACGATGCAGTCGTGGAAATGCTCGACCGAGTCCGTCGGCAGCGACGACCGGCTGCGCGTCTGGGGCGAGGCGCTGGCGCAGATCTCCCTGCCGGCGACGCAACTGCACGATCAGTCCGGCTTCCATGGCGACGTCTCCAGCATCGTCTCGCCGATGGGCATCGCGTTCTCGCGGGTCGCCTCGTCGGCGCAGACCCTGGCCGGGGCCTGCACCAGCAGCACCCCCGGCCTGTGGCTCGCGCTGCCGGTGCAGGGCGTGTTCCGGCCCGGCGCCGCGGGCGGGCAGGATCTCGGCAGCGGCGACATTCTCTACGGACCGACCGGCTGCGACTCCACGCTTCGCCTGACCGAAAGGTTCGTGATGCTCTACATCAGCATCCCGAGACAGATGCTGCATCCCAGGATGCTCAATCTGCGGAGCCTGCGGCAGGGAACCCTCGATGGCGGGCAGGCCGTCAACCGCATCTTCTGCGCCCTGCTCCGCGCCGTGGTCGACGATCTCGACGAGATGACCGAGGAGCATATCCGTCCGATCGAAATGGCGGTATCTGAGTTCGTGATCTCCAGCCTGGCGCCGCGGTCCGCGCTCGGCTGCTTCGACCTCGCCACCGCGAGCAATTTCGCCCGCATCTGCCAGGCGATCGAAACCCATCTCGGCGATGGCGACCTGACCCTGCATCACATCGCCGACCAGCAGCGTGTCTCGACACGCTACATCCAGAAGCTGTTCCAGCAGGCGGGCCTGAGCTTCGGGCCCTATCTGCGCCAGCGCCGGCTCGAGCAGTGCCGTGCCGACCTCGTCAGTCCGGCGCTGCGCGGCCTGTCGATCAGCGACATCTGCTTTCGCTGGGGCTTCAACGACGCGGCACATTTCAGCCGCTCGTTCCGCGCCGAATACGGCACCACGCCGCGCGCCTTCCGCCAGGACCACGCCTGGACGCCGACGCTGCCGCATTAGCAGGCTGCCGAGAGAACGTCGCGTCTCTGCCTGTGCTGGAATTGGCTGTGTTGAGCGGATCGCGGGTTCGGTCTGTGTGGTGGCGACGAGCGGACGGCGCCGATGGTCGGCTCCGTGCGAAGCTGGCCGCGCTTGGCAGGCGCCGGAGCTGCGTCCGGGCGTTTATTGCTGAAGGGCGCGAGGGCCACCGGCCAGCGGCCACTGCCCCGGGTCGAGGCAGAGCACGCGCCTTGCGTGTTCAGCAGCCTGTCAGGCCTGGAGGCTGAGCCGGCTGCCGGGGGTATCGCTCGTGGCCGGATCGCTCGCCGAAATGGTGCTGGTGGAGATGATGTTGCCCGAGGCGTCGCTCACCGTGGTGGTGACCGAGCCATCGGCATTGGTGGTGACGCTGGTCGTGTCGGTGGATGCGCTGCTGCTCGAACTCGAACTGGACCCGCTGGAACCGGTGCTGGAAGCACCGCTCCCTGACAGAAGCCCGGACGCAACGGAGGCGTTCGCCGCGCTGATTGACATGCTCATGGTTCGGGGTTCCGGGCTGCCTTTCGATCGCATCCAGTATCACCGGGGAATTGCTAACCGCAGGTTAACGACCCAACGGCATTCGTGACGCCCGGCCCGCCGGATCGGGCAACAGACCATGCTCGCGCAGGCAAGACCGCTTCCGACCGGCGCGGCTAGCGTGACGCGTTCCCACGCGAGGCCCCGAGATGCCACTCACACCGGATGCCGCCACGGCGCGCCTGCTTGCCGCACCGACCGCCCTGCATCATCTGCCGGCGACGCCGCGCACCATCCATTGGGGCTATTTCGATGCTGCGCTGGCGCCGGCGCTGAAGGTCAGGAGCGGCGATCTGGTCCATGCCGAGGCCATCACCCATCATGCCGGGGACGATCCAGACCTGCTGATGGACGACGCCATCCACACCATCTTCCGCGAGGTGCCGGAAGCCGATCGCAATCCTGGCGTCCACATCATGACCGGTCCGATCCATGTCGAGGGCGCCAGACCGGGCGATATGCTCGAGGTGCGCTACCTGAGCATGACTCCACGCAACCGGTTCGGCTCCAACCTGGCGGCGAACTGGGGCTATCTCTACAAGGAGTTCGACGAGCGCGAGCGGGTGACGATCTATCGCATCGACCCGTCCGGCAACACCGCCGAGGCGGTGTATGCGTACGATTTCCCCGGCAAGTATTTGACGCCCGGCACCATCACGCGCTGCCCGGAATGCGACCGGCAGTCGGCGCTCAAGGGCGTGCGCATTCCGGTGCGTCCGCATCTCGGCACCGCCGGGGTGGCGCCGGACGCGACCGGGCGGGTCAGCACGATTCCGCCCGGGCTGCATGGCGGCAACATCGACAATTGGCGGATCGGCGCCGGTGCGACGATGTACTATCCGGTGCAGGTGGACGGGGCGCTGTTCTCGATCGGCGATCCGCATATCTCGCAGGGCGACGGCGAGATCTCCGGCACGGCGATCGAATCCTCGCTCGACGTGGTGTTCCAGTTGATCCTGCGCCGCGACTTCACCTTCCCATCGCCGCTGCTGGAGACGCCGGAATACTGGATCGTGCACGGGTTCGACGAATCGCTGGAGGTGGCGATGCGCGCGGCGTCGCTGGACATGATGCGACTGCTCGGCGAGCAGCAGGGCCTGTCGAACAACGATTCCTATTCGCTGATGAGCGTGGCGGCGGATTTCGGCGTGACCCAGGTGGTGGACGGAAGGCAGGGGATCCACGTGAAGATCCCGCGGGGCATCTTTCCGCCCAAGGACTGAACCAGGACGCGGAATCGGAGCACGACGTGCAGGCAGATACGCTCATCGCTGGCGCCACCCTCGTCACCGTCGACGCGACGCGTCGCGTCATCGCCGATGGCGCGCTGGCGATCGACGCCGACCGGATCGTCGCGGTGGGGCCGGCCGCCGAGATCGTCCCGGCGGTGCAGGCGCGCCAGGTGATCGACGGGCGGCGCTTCGTCGTCACGCCCGGCTTCATCAACGGCCATGTCCACATCACCGAGGCGCTGTTCAAGGGCTTCATGCCGGAGCATCTCGGCTTCGACGAGTCGGTGTGGCGCTGGGCGGTGCCGCTGCATCAGGGCCAGACGGCGGCCGAGCAGGCGCTGGGCGCGCGCATGTCGGCGCTGGCGATGCTGCGCACCGGGACCACCTGCTTCCTTGAGGCCGGCACCGTGCTGGCGCTGGATGCGGTGATGGAGGCGCTGCACCAGACCGGCATCCGCGCCCGCGTCGGACGCTGGGTGCTCGATCGCGCCTTCGCGCCGGGCGACGACCAGGGCGCGATGACCGATGCGGCGCTGGCGCTGCTGCGGGACGAGCTCGATCGCTATCCCGGACATGACGGGCAGCGCATCGCCGCCTGGCCGCTGCTGATCGGCCACAACACCGCCACCGACGCGCTCTGGCAGGGTGCGCGGCGACTGGCCGATGCGCACGGTGCCGGGATCTCGGCGCATATGAGCCCGGCGCCGGGCGATGCCGACTGGTATCTGGCCAACACCGGCCGGCGCCCGGTCGAGCATCTGGCGCGGCTGGGCGTGCTCGGACCGGGCCTCAGCCTGACCCACATGGTGCATGCCGACGCGGCCGAGATCGCCCTGCTGGCCGAGACCGGCACCAACGTGATCCATTGCCCGTCCGCCGCGCTCAAGGGCGGCTACGGCACCACCCGGACCGGCCGGTTTCCGGAGATGGCCGAGGCCGGAATCAATCTCCTGCTCGGCACCGACGGCGCCGATACCGCCGATCTGATGCGGCCGATGACGCTGATGGCCGGGCTGTTCAAGGATGCCAGGTGCGACACCGCGGTGTTTCCGGCGCGCCGCGCGCTGGAGATGGCCACCGTCAACGCCGCCCGCGCGCTGCGGCTGGACTCGCAGATCGGCAGCCTCGCGGTCGGCAAGAAGGCCGATCTGGTGCTGCATGATACCGAACGGCCGGAATGGCGGCCGCTGCTCAATCCGGTGGACCAACTGGTCTGGTGCGCCGGCGGCGGCGGCGTGCACAGCGTCTGGGTGGACGGGCAGCGCGTGGTCGAGGATTATCGCTGCACCACCATCGACGAGGCGGCGCTGTACGAGGAGATCCAGCAGGCGGCGGAGGCCTACGTGCGACGCTCCGGCCTGCCGCCGGTGGTGCCGTGGCCGGTGCCCTGAGGTCCGTCACGGCCGATCAAGAGGCGGCGCGCCCGGGTCAAAGACAGCACGCACGGCGTCGCCGATCCTGCAGGCAATCTCCGGGAGTGACCGTCATGCGCTACGAGACCATCAAGGCCCACAGATTGACGCCGATCGTCGGCGCCGAGATCTCCGGCGTCGACCTGACCGGACCGTTGTCCGGCCAGCAGGTCGAGGAGCTGCGCCAGGCTTTGGCCGAGCATCTGGTGATCTTCTTTCGCGACCAGAAGCTCGATTTCGAAAGCCACAAGGCAATGGCGCGGGCGTTCGGCGACATCCATATCGCGCCCAGCACCCGGCAATGGACCGAGCCGGGCCACCCGGAGATCACCAGGATCCATGCCGACGAGAACTCGACCTTCGTCGCCGGCGAGGATTGGCATTCCGACATGAGCTGCGATCCCGAGCCGCCGCTGGGGTCGATCCTGTATCTGCACACCGTGCCGGAGGTCGGCGGAGACACCGTGTTCTCGAGCATGTATGCGGCGTACGACAGGCTGTCGGACCGGATGAAGGCGTATCTCGAGGGTCTGACCGCGACCCATGACGCGACGCTGGGCTTCGGCGGCATCACCCCGCCCGGCATGGTGCTGCCCAAATCCTCGCATCCGGTGATCCGGACCCATCCGATGACCGGACGCAAGACGATCTACGTCAATCGCGGATTCACCACGAAGATCGAGGGACTGCCGGCGCACGAGAGCACGGCGATCCTGAACTTCCTGTTCCAGCACGTGCAGAAACCGGAGTTCCAGTGCCGCTTCAGTTGGAAGCCGCATTCGATCGCGTTCTGGGACAATCGCTGCCTGCAGCATTCCGCGATCTGGGACTATTTCCCCAACCGGCGGTCCGGCTACCGTATCCAGGTCTGCGGCGAGAAGCCGTATTGAGCATGGCGGTGAAAATGTTGCGCCAACCGACCATCTTCCTGCCGCATGGCGGCGGACCCTGCTTCTTCATGGACCCGCCCCCGGACGATCCGCAGCGCTGGGTCGGCATGGAAGCGTATCTGCGCTCGATTCCCGACGCGCTTCCGCAAAAGCCGGCCGCCCTGCTGGTGGTCTCGGCGCACTGGGAGATGCCGGTTCCGACGGTTTTGTCGAAGGCGAATCCCGGGCTGCTGTTCGACTATAACGGCTTTCCACCACACACCTATCGCCTGACTTTCCCGGCGCCCGGCGCGCCGGAGCTGGGCCAGCGGGTGAGGGCGCTGCTCGGCGAAGCCGGGATGCAGACCGACGAGGATGCGCAGCGGGACTACGATCACGGCGTGTTCGTGCCGCTGAAGGTGGCCTTCCCGGAGGCCGACGTGCCGATCCTGCAGCTCTCGTTGCGTCAGGGCCTCGATCCGTCGACGCATATCGCCATCGGCGCCGCGTTGCGCGGGCTGCGCGACGACAACGTGCTGATCATCGGCAGCGGCCTCAGCTTCCACAATCTGGGCGGACTCGGCGACCCGCGCACCGCCGAGCCGTCGCGCCGTTTCGACGACTGGCTGGTCGACACGCTGTGCGGCAAGACCGCCGCCGCGCGCGAGCAGGCGCTCGCCGCGTGGAGCCAGGCGCCTGGTGCGAGGATCTGCCATCCGCGCGAGGAGCATCTGCTGCCGCTGATGGTGGCCGCCGGCGCCGCCGGCGAGGATGCCGGAACCCAGGCCTATAGCGGCCAGATCTGGGGCAAATCGGTCTCCGCCTTCCATTTCGGCTGAAGACGGCACCTCACCGACGACGAGGCGACCGTTCGCGGACGCATCGTGGCCGGGTCAGGCGGAGAGACCGTTCGGAAACGTGTCCTGGCGAGTCAGAGGCGTCGCGCAGCGACGCCGGCCGCGGGTGATCCCCGAGCACCGGAGCGGAGCGGCCTTGCTGGCCGTGAGCACCGGAGCACAGCGGATCACCCGCGGATGACCGCCAGGGCGCGTTTCCGACCGGTCTCTCAGAAGCGGTAGGCTACGGTGCCGATGACCTGCATCGGCGGGATATATTGAACGCTGGTCTGGGCGGTGCCGTAGGGGTCGGTATATTTGCTGTTGATACCGGCGACGTCGGTCACGTTGGTCGCGGCGAGCTGGACCGTCCAGTTGGTGCGGTTCGGGACGTAGAGCAGGCTCAGATTGATCACCCCGTAGGAATTGATCCTGTCCAGCGAGGGTTCGTTGAAGACGCGTTCCCACTCCGCGCCGCGGAAGATGAACTCCGCGCGCGGCGTCAGCGTGCCGTACGGCACGTCGAAGGTGTAGGCGATGCTCGCTGATCCGGAGATCTTGGGGATGGCCGGAGCGCTCTTGCCGTTCAGGTTGCGGGCGTTGGCCTCGACCAGCGCGGCGCAGCCCGGATTGTAGTAGATGCCGCCGAACGCGCACGGGCTGGGATAGGGCCGGCTCTCGATCGCGTTCTGCACCGTCGAATCGATGGTGAAGTAATCACCGTTCACGATAGCGGCTTCCCAGGCCAGGTTGACGTTGAGATGCAGCCTGTCGTGCAGCGCGGCGTAGGAGCCTTCGGCCTCCAGGCCGTAGGCATGGACCGAGGGAATGTTGGCGATGCCGCCATCGAACGGGATCGGGTCGTTCTCGATATACTGCATGTTATGATAGAAATAGTAGAAGGCGGCCAGATTCAGGCGCAGGCGGTGATCGAGGAACATGTTCTTCGACCCGATCTCGAACGCCGTGTTGGTCTCCGGCACGAAGGTTTCCGGAACCACGAGCTGGCCGTAGATGCCGTTGACGCCGCCGGGTTTGTAGCCGCGTGACAGCGAGCCGTACAGCAGGTTGTCGGGCGTGGCCTGATAGTCGAGCGAGAACCGGTAGGTCGGCACGTGGTCGGTATAGTTCTGGCTGACGGTGTCGATCGCGAATTGGGAAAAATTATGGCTGTTCGACCCGTAGTAGTCGTAGTTGTAACGGCCGCCGACCGTCACGCCCAGTTTCGGCAGGATATGGTAGGTCGCCTGTCCGAACACCGAATAGGAACGGCGCTGTACCGCGGTGTCGTTGCCGTAGCTCAGATTGCCTGGCGGCCTGGTCTCGATGTCCGGCCCGACCGCCAATTGCGCCGGACCGGGGCTGGCGCAGGGCGCGGTGGTGCATTCGAACTCGGCCACGAACTGGTGGCTCGACTGGTTCAGCGCGAACGCGCCGACCACCCAGTCCAGACGCGAGCCGGGCAGCGACACCAGATCGAATTCCTCGTTGAAGTTCCTGACCTTGGTGTTCCAGGCGGCGACGTCGTCGTAGATCCCCAGCAGCGAGACCGCGCTGCGCGAACCGTCCTCCTGCTGCTGGTGGTTGAGGCCCTGATAGCCGCTGACCGATTTGATGCTGAACCAGTCAGTGTCGTATTGCAGGTTGAGGTGGTAGAGCTGGCTGTGCAGGTTGAACTCGGACGGATAGTCCTGCTCGAACTTGCGCGGATCGGTCTGCGGATCGAGCACGTTCTTCTGCTCGGCGCCGTTCTGGTCGGCGCCCGACCACATGCCGGTCAGGGTCGCGGTGAAGCGTGCCGTGGGTTTCCACAGCACCGCGGCCTTCATGGCCTGGTCGTGCGCGTCGTCCAGGTTGTTGCTGGACAGGATGGTGTCGGTGCCGAATCCGTCATGGTCGAATTTCTGCGCCGACAGCCGGATGGCGACGGTGCTGCCGAGGGGGATGTTCACCTCCGCGCGCTCGCGGAACAAGGCGTAGGTGCCGGCGCTCACATCGGCGGCGCCGTCATAGACGCCGAGCTTCGGCTGCTGGGTGACGATGGAAATCGCGCCGCCGGTCGCGCTCTGCCCGTACAGCGCGCCCTGCGGACCGCGCAGCACCTCGATGCGGTTGATGTCGAACAGCGTCTGGTCGAGCGAGATGGTGTTGGCGATATAGACTCCGTCGATGAATTCGGAGACGCCCGGCGACGTCGTCAGGGAGTTCTCCGGGGTTTCGGAGCCGATGCCGCGGATGCTGACCAGGTTCTCGAAGCCGGAGGCCTTGGTGATCTCCAGGCCGGGCACGGTGGCGTTCAGATCGGAGATCTGGGTCGAGACCCGCTTGTCCAGGGTGGCGGCGGATACCGCGGTCACCGCCAGCGGCGTGTTCTGCAGGTTGGTCTGCCGCCGTTCGGCGGTGACCACGACGGTTTCCAGACCGCCCTTGCCGCTCGCCTCCGCCGGCGACGCCACCGGGTTCGCCGGTCGCCGGGGTGCCGCTGGCGGGGTGGCCGACGCGGCCTGCGCGCATGCCGCCCGGACGGGAACCAACGGCAGCAGCGCCGTCGTGCAGAGGAGCAACGCCTTGCGGCAGTCGCACAGGATGCGCCAAGCCATCGCCGGTCCTTCGAGGGAATGGAGGAAACTCGTTTCGTTGCCGCAGTATGACCAGCCGCACCTATGACGGTCTTGTGTCGCAACGCACAAGCTCTTGTGCGCCGCGCCATCGCGGCCGCCCTTGCACGCGGACGGCGCCGTTCGTGTCGTGGTAGGCTGTGCGCGGGCGGCAAGTCGCCGGGCGCGCTCGGCCAAGTCAGGCCGGCGCGCGGGGCCTATGGGAGACGGCGAGGACCAGTGATCGGGGAACCACGTCCATGACCGGATCGCCAGTGGCGATGCCTCGCTTCGGGTTGCCGTCCGACCAAGGCGGCAAGGATTTCGGCATCTTCCTGCCGATGGCCAATGGCGGCTGGATCCTGTCCAGCACCGCGCCACGCCTCGACGGGTCCTGGGACTACAATCTGAAGGTGGCCCTGCTGGCGGAAGAGACCGGGTTCGACTTCATCATGTCGATGGCCAAATGGCGCGGCTATGGCGGCGTGACCCAGCATTGGCGCTCCGCGCTCGACTCGCAGATGCTGATGGCGGCCCTGGCGGCGGTGACCAAGCGGGTCAGGGTGCTGACCACGGTGCATACGCTGCTGCAGAACCCGGCGGTGACCGCCAAGATGATCGCCACGCTCGACCGGATCAGCCACGGCAGGAGCGGGCTGAACGTGGTGAACGGCTCCTACAAGGGCGAATTCGAGCAGATGGACGCCTGGCGTCGCAATGTCGGACACGACGAGCGCTACGACCTGGCCGACGAATGGATGCAGATCATCAAGCGGCTCTGGTCCGAGCCCTCGGTCGACTTCGCCGGCCATTACTTCACCATGACCGACTGCCAGTCCGATCCGAAGCCGGTCAGCCCGCCCTTCCTGGTCTGTGCCGGCACCTCGGCGCGCGGCATGCGCTTCACCGTCGACCAGATGGACGCGATGTTCGCCGGCGGCCGCGACGATGCCGAACTCGCCGGGATCAGCCGCTCGGTCAAGGAACTGGCGCGCGCGGCGGGCCGCCGGCTGCGCACCTACACCATGATGACGCTGGTGATCGGCGAGACCGACGCGGCGGCCGAGGCGGAGGCGGCGCGCTACCGGGAGGGATTCGACCAGGAGGCCTGCTTCGGCATGATGCGCGCCTACGGTTTCCTCGACAGCGAGATCGGCAAGGAGAACTCGTTCGTGCAGAACGCCCGCTCCGGCTTCATGTCGGCGCGGCTGATCGGATCGGCGCAGACCATCGCAGCAAGGATGATCGAAATGCTGGAGAATTGCGACCTGGACGGCTTCATGCTGATCTTCCCGGACTATCTCGCCGGCATGCCGGTGTTCGTGACCGAGATCCTGCCGGTGATCCGCGCCCGCTTTCCCACCCGCCCGGTGTTCGCCGATGCCGTCTGACGCGCCATCGATCGATCCCGCGGTCGACGCTGCCCTGCTGCCGGCGCTGATCGCCCCCGGCCGGACCGCGCTGCTGGTCATCGACGTGCAGGAGGATTTCTGCGCGCCGCAGGGCGCCGCCGGCCGATGGGGGGTCGATCTCGGCCGGTTCGAGGCGCCGCTCGGCCGCATCCAGGCGCTGATCGGCGCCGCGCGCGCGGCGTCGGCGACGATCGTGTTCGTCCGGGTGATCTCCAGTCCGGAGACGGACTCCACCGCGCTCCGGGCGCTGCATGCGGCCAAGGGGCGCCCGCCGGCGGCGCTCGCCGTCTGCCGCGCCGGCACGCCGGGCGCCCGCTACTACCAGGTCGGCCCGGAGCCGGGCGACCTCGAGATCGAGAAGCGGCTCTATTCCAGCTTCGCCGGCACCGATCTGGACACGCAGTTGCGCGGGCGCGGCATCGACACGCTGCTGGTGACCGGCTTCACCACCGAATGCTGCGTCGACTCCACGGTGCGCGACGCCTTCCACCGCGACTATCACTGTGTGCTGGTCGCCGATGCCTGCGCCGCCTACGAGCCGGCCCTGCATGACGGCGCGCTCGCCGCCCTGTCGAAGAACTGCGCCCTGCTCACCGAGACCGGAGACGTCCTGGCAGCCTGGCAGGCGGATGTGCGCGGATCCTGACCAGCCCGGGCCCTGGGTCATCCGGCCCTGAACCTTCCGTCCTGTGGCCGGTGCATGGCGTCCCTGCTTCGGGCAGGCGCGTCCCGCGCATCCAGCAGTCGCGGCCCAACCCGGATTTTGCTACAACCATCGTCGGCGACCGGCACCGGCCGGAATGCTCTGTTGAAACCGGTTATGCCGGGGCCATCTCTGCGCCGCCGCAGGATCAACCACCGAGGGTTACGACCATTTTCAAGGGAAACAAGTTCGACGAGCGCCAGTCCGCGTCCGCCGAGGCCAAGCGTGCGCTTCTCGCCAAGTTCCAGTCCCGTCCGCCCGCGGACGATCCTGAGGTGCAGGCGCGCGCCGCCGAGCGCAAGGCGATCGCCGAGGCGCGCGAGGCGCGTCTGGCCGAGCGGCGCGTGGAACGCGAGGCCGAGATGGCCAAGCAGGCGGCCGAGCGCGAGGCCGCTCTCGCCGCCGAGGCGCTGCGCCGCAAGGAAGAGGAAGCCGCCGCGGTCGAGGCGGCTCGGGCGGAAGCGCTGCTGAAGCTGCAGCAGAAGGCCGCCCGCGACGCACGCTACGCCGCCCGCAAGGCGCGTCGCTGAACCGACCGGCCGAGGCCCGCACCGCGGTCGCCACCGGCGTCACCAGCGGCCTCGGACGCTGGATCGCGCTGGGCCTGGCCGAGGCCGGGCTTCGGCTGATCCTGGTCGGCCGCGATGCCGGCCGGCTGGCGGAGACCGCCGGCTGGATCGCCGGGCGCTGCGGAACCGCACCGCCGCGGACCGTCCTGGCCGATCTCTCCCTGCTGTCGGAGACGCGCCGCGCCGCGCGCGACATCCTGGCGGCCGAACCGGCGCTGGACCTGCTGGTTAACAATGCCGGCACCTTGTCGCCGCGGCGGATCGACACCGTGGAAGGCCACGAACTCACCCTGGCGGTGAACCATCTCTCGCCGTTCCTGCTGACCCGCCTGCTGCTGCCGGCGCTCCGCCGCTCCGGCGCCGGCAGGGTGGTTCATACCGGCTCCTCCTCGTCGGACCGCGCCGGCATCGATCCGGACGATCTCGAGCTGACGCGGCGCTGGCGCATGACCCGCGCCTATGCCCGCTCCAAGCTGGCTCTGCTGATGACCGCGATCGAGACCGCCGACCAGGAGCAGCGGCGCGGCGTGACCGTCAACGTCGCCCATCCCGGCCTGGTCGCCACCAACCTGGTGCGCAGCGGCGGGATCGACCAGTTCGTCTGGTCGCGCCTGCTGTCCCGGGTGGCGCTGACCGCGCAGCGTGGTGCCGACACCGCCCTGTTCGCCGCCCTGTCGCCGGACTGTGCCGGCGTTACCGGTCGCTATCTGAAGCGGTGCGCGCCTGCGGCGCCGAACCGGCGCGCGCTGGACACGATGCTTCGGGCACGGGTGCTGGCGGCGACGGAGCGCCTCGTCGGGCCGGACTGATCCCGGCCGCCACCAGACGCCACAGCCCGATCAGCCAGAGCTGGACGCTCCATCCGCGCGCGCGGTCCATGAACGGGCCGTCGATCGCCGCCCGGGCATCGTGGCTGTCGAACAGGCACGGCGCCACCGCATCCCGCGCATCGCCGTCGCGCGGCAGTTCGGAGGCGAAGTCGCTCTTGCTCACCAGATATCCCGCCAGACCCGGAGACAGGCGGGCGATCAGCGAATAGGCGAACACCACTCCGGTCAGCCGACGCTCGCCCTGGCCGGACGCGCACAGCACCACGCCGCGCGCCGCGACCCCGGTGCGATAGACCGGCGGCACCGGCCGCGCCGGAAATCCCATGTGCGACACGGCATGGTCGAAGAACGGCGTGTTGATCGCCGGAGGGAACAGCGTCGAGATCCTGACCGCGCTGCGCACCAGTGCCAGCTCCAGCGTCAGAGACTGGGCGAACGCCCTGACCGCCGCCTTGGCGCCGGAATAGGAGCTCATCAGCGGCACGCCGTGGAATACCACCGCCGAGCACACATTGACGATCACGCCCTGGTCGCGCGGCGTCATGTGCGACAGCGCCACCCGACAGCCATTGACGGTGCCGAGATAGGTGACCTCGGTGACGCGCCGGAACTCCGCTTCCGGGACGGAGGCGAAATGCCCGTAGACCCCGTTTCCGGCCGCGTTGACCCACGCGTCCAACGGCCCGAGGGCCGCCACCAGCGCCCGCGCCGCCGCCGCCAGACCCGCCGCGTCGGTCACGTCGGCCGGCTCGACCGCCACGATGGCGCCCGGCACCCGCGCCGCGATCAGCGACGCGGCCGCTTCCAGCCCCGACCGGTTGCGCGCGATCAGCCCGACCCGCCAACCGTCCAGGGCGAACTGCAGGGCGCTGCCCAGCCCGATCCCCGAGGATCCGCCGGTCAGGACCACCACCTTGGTCAGCCCGGGTGCCGGAGGGCCGGCCGGTGAGCGTCGAGTCGTTCGCATCGGCGCATTAGCACCGGCGCTGCCCCGGCTGTAAATTGCCGCGCAGCCCAGCCGCGCATTCGTGACCCTTGGAATATTGCGCCGCCGCCTGCATCTGGAGCACCGTCGAAAACCCTGACCGAGGACCATGCGCGTTGAGCGACGTCGCCAACACTGGGGGCAAGCCGGTTTCGCTGACCCATCTGCAGCGGCTCGAGGCCGAGAGCATCCATATCCTCCAGGAGGTGGTGGCGGAGGCGGAGCGCCCGGTGATGCTCTATTCGGTCGGCAAGGACAGCGCGGTGATGCTGCATCTCGCGCGCAAGGCGTTCCATCCGGCGCCGCCGCCGTTTCCGCTGCTGCATGTCGACACCACCTGGAAGTTCCAGGACATGTACCGGATGCGCGACCGCATGGCGGCGGAGAGCGGCATGGAACTGCTGGTGCATCGCAATCCGGAGGCGATGGCGCGCGGCATCAATCCGTTCGACCATGGCGCGCTGCATACCGACCTGTGGAAGACCGAGGGCCTGAAACAGGCGCTCGAGACGCACGGTTTCGACGCCGCGTTCGGCGGCGCGCGGCGCGACGAGGAAAAGAGCCGCGCCAAGGAGCGGATCTTCTCGTTCCGCAACGCCGCGCATCGCTGGGACCCCAAGACCCAGCGCCCTGAACTCTGGCGGCTGTACAATGCGCGCAAGGCCAAGGGCGAGAGCATCCGGGTGTTCCCGATCTCCAACTGGACCGAACTCGATATCTGGCAATACATCCAGCTCGAATCGATCCCGATCGTCCCGCTCTATTTCGCCGCCCCGCGTCCGACCGTGACGCGCGACGGGCTGCTGCTGATGGTCGACGACGAGCGCTTCCGTCTCGCCCCCGGCGAGGTGCCGGTGGAGCGCAGCATCCGCTTCCGCACCCTGGGCGACTATCCGCTGACCGGCGCGGTCGAGAGTCGGGCGGCGACGCTCTCCGCGGTGATCCAGGAGACGCTGCTGACCACTACCAGCGAGCGGCAGGGCAGGGCGATCGACAAGGACGCCGGCGCCTCGATGGAGAAGAAGAAGCAGGAGGGGTATTTCTGATGCCGGCCCCGAGTTCCACCCCGACCGCCTACCAGACCGACGCGCTGATCGCCGAGGATATCGACGCCTATCTCGATCTGCATCGGCACAAATCGCTGCTGCGGTTCATCACCTGCGGTTCGGTCGACGACGGAAAATCGACCCTGATCGGGCGCCTGCTCTACGACAGCAGGATGATCTTCGACGACCAGCTCGCGAGCCTGGAGGCCGACAGCAGGCGCGTCGGCACGCAGGGCGGGCAGATCGATTTCGCTTTGCTGGTGGACGGGCTCGCCGCGGAGCGGGAGCAGGGCATCACCATCGACGTCGCCTATCGGTTCTTCTCGACCGAGAAACGCAAGTTCATCGTCGCCGACACGCCCGGACACGAACAGTACACCCGCAACATGGTCACCGGCGCCTCGACCGCCGACCTCGCGGTGATCCTGATCGACGCCCGCAAGGGGATCCTGACCCAGACACGGCGGCACAGCTACCTCGTGCACCTGCTGGGCATCCGCAACCTGGTGCTGGCGGTGAACAAGATGGACCTGATCGGCTACGACCAGGCCAGATACGACGCCATCGTCGCCGCGTATGCAGAGTTCGCCGCCTCGATCGGCATCGAGAGCTTCGTGCCGATGCCGATCTCCGGCCTGGCCGGCGACACCATCGCCACCCGGTCGGCGTCGATGCCCTGGTATTCCGGGCCGACCCTGATCGAGCATCTGGAGACCGTGCCGCTCGATATCGCCGCCGACCAGGCGCAGCCGTTCCGCATGCCGGTGCAGATGGTCAAGCGTCCCGACCTCGATTTCCGCGGCGTCGCCGGCCTGATCGTGTCGGGTGCGGTGCGGCCCGGCGATCCGGTGCGGATCGTGCCTTCCGGCCGGATCACCAGCATCGCCCGGATCGTCACCTTCGACGGCGATCTCGCCTGCGCCGTCGCCGGGCAATCGGTGACGCTCGTCCTCGCCGACGACGTGGATTGCTCGCGCGGCGACGTGGTGGCGTCGGCCGCGTCGCCGCCGGAGTCCGCCGACCAGTTCGAGGCCAGCCTGGTCTGGATGGCCGACGAGCCGATGCTGCCCGGGCGCTCCTACCTGCTCAAGCTCGCCACCCAGACCGTCTCCGCGCAGGTGCAGGCGCCGAAATACCAGGTCAACGTCAACACCATGGCCCGCTTGCCGGCCAGGACGCTGGAGCTGAACGCGATCGGCGTCGCCAATCTCTCGACCGACAAGCCCCTGGTTTTCGAGCCCTACGCCGACAGCCGCGCGCTCGGCGGCTTCATCCTGATCGACAAGATCAGCAACGCCACCGTCGCCGCCGGCCTGCTGCATTTCGCGCTGCGCCGCGCCGCCAACGTCCATTGGCAGGCGGTCGAGATCAATCGGGAGGCGCATGCGCGGCTCAAGAACCAGACCCCGAAGGTGCTCTGGTTCACCGGCCTGTCCGGGGCCGGAAAATCCACCATCGCCAATCTGGTCGAGAAGAAGCTGCACGCCATGGGCCTGCACAGCTTCCTGCTCGACGGCGACAATATCCGTCACGGGCTGAACCGCGATCTCGGCTTCACCGACGCCGACCGGGTGGAGAACATCCGCCGCGTCGGCGAGGTGGCCCGGTTGATGACCGATGCCGGCCTGATCGTCCTGACCGCCTTCATCTCGCCGTTCCGCGCCGAAAGAAGGCTGGTCCGGGACCTGATGCCGCCGGGCGAGTTCGTCGAGATCCATATCGACACCACCTTGACGGATGCCGAGCGACGCGACGTGAAGGGGCTCTACGCCAAGGCGCGGCGTGGCGAGCTGCGCAACTTCACCGGCATCGACAGCCCGTACGAGCCCCCGGAACGGCCGGAGATCCACATCGACACCGCGGTGCTGGATGCGGAACAGTCGGCGGAGCTGATCGTGCGCACCTTGTTCGGGTGAGCGCTCGCCGGCATTTGCCTGTCGTGTGTCTGTAAAGACGTTAGTGTGAGTACGTCTACACGGGGCCACAATGCCGCTCAACATTCGCAGCGAACACGTCAAACGGCTCGCCGAGACCTTGGCGGCCAGGACGCACAGCAACAAGACCGACGCGGTCCGGCAGGCGCTGGAAAACGAATTGAGCCGCCTGGACCAGGCGCGGCCGCTGCGGGACCGGCTTCGTGCCTTGCAGGATCGGGTTTCGGCCAGGCCGGCGACCGGTCAGGTGGCGGACAAGACCTTCTACGACGCGCTGAGCGGGGAGGAGTGATGTTCGTCGACGCGTCCGCGATCGTCGCCATCGTCACGCGCGAGCACGAAGCCGACCAGTTGGCGGATGCACTGGACCTGGCGCATTCGCCGATGACCTCGCCGGTCGCCATTTTCGAAGCGGCGCTGGGGATCTGTCGCAAGCGGCACGCCAGCGTCGCCGAAGCGATGGACGACGTGTCCGAATTCCTGGCGACCTCCGGGATCCGGACCGTCTCGATCACCGGCGCGGACGCCGAGGCCGCCCTGGATGCGCATGCGCGTTACGGCAAGGGCACGGGCCATCCGGCACAGCTCAATCTCGGCGACTGCTTCGCGTACGCGGTCGCGAAAAACCAGCGGACGCCGCTCCTGTTCACGGGAGAGGATTTCGACAAGACCGACATCCGGCCAGCAGGCTGAACCTTTTTCTAGGACAAACAGTCGTTTTCGGTCTGGCAGACAGCATAAGGCCAAAGCCGTCACGGCATCGCGATCTGCAGCTTGATGTCGGTCGGACGCGCTTCCACCGCCCGGTCGAACGCCTCGACCGACCGCTCGAACGGGAAGGTCTCGGCAATTAGTGGCTTGAGATCGACCTTGCCGGACGCGATCATCTCGATCGCGCGGTCGAACACGTTGGTGTAGCGGAACACCGTCTCGATACGGATTTCCTTGGCCTGCGCGGCGACGATGTCGAACGCGACCTTGTCCGGCGGCATGCCGACCAGCACCACCGTCCCGCCGGGGCGCACGCAGGCCAGCACGTCGTCATAGACGCGCGGGCTGCCGCTGGCCTCCAGCACCACGTCGGCGCCCCAGCCCTTGCCGCACAGGGCGTCGATCGTGCCGCGCAGGCTGTCGCGCGACACGTTCACCGGGATCAGCCCGTCGTACTGCCTGGCCAGCTCCAGCTTGGCGTCCACCACGTCGGAGATCACCACCCGGCCGGCGCCGGCGGCATAGGCGGCCAGCGCCACCATCAGGCCGATCGTGCCGCAGCCGGTCACCACGCAGGTGTCGCCGGGCTTGATCGCGCCCTTCACCGCCGCCTGCACGCCGATCGCGAACGGCTCGACCATCGCGCCCTCGGCGAAACTCACGTGATCGGGCAGCTTGAAGGTGTAGGCGGCCGGATGCACCACCGAGGCGGTCAGGCAGCCATGCACCGGCGGGGTCGCCCAGAACCTGACCGCCGGATCGACATTGTACAGCCCCAGCTTCGACGCCCGCGAGGTCGGGTCGGGAATGCCGGGCTCCATGCACACACGGTCGCCGACCGCGAGCCCGCTGACGTTGGCGCCGCATTCGGTGATGGTCCCGGACGCCTCGTGTCCCAGCACCATCGGCTCCCGCACCACGAACGGGCCGATATGGCCGTGCGTGTAATAATGCACGTCGCTGCCGCAGATGCCGACGGTATGGATCGCGATCCTCACGTCGTCGGCACTGAGCGTGTCGTCGAGCGCGATGTCGCGGATCGCCAGCTCGTGCTGCTTTTCGAGCACCAGGGCGCGGGCTGTGGTCATGGGTCGGTTCTTCCCTGTCGATCGGTGGCGGGCGCCGCTTCCCGAAGCACGCGCCGCAAGGCTTCGATATCGTGCGCGAAACGGCCGAGAAACAGCCCGTCCACGCAATCGCCCAGTGCCGTCAGCAGCCCCGGCCCGGCGCTGCCGCCATAGATCAGCCTGGTCTGCGGACGGTCCGCCAGGATACGCCGCAAATGCCCGGCCATGGCCATGATCCGCGCCGGCGGCGGCGGGGCCGCGGCGCCGATCGCCCAGACCGGCTCGTAGGCGATCACCAGCGTCGCGTCGTTCGACGTGCCGGCGGTGCCGTCGGCGATCTGCCGGGCGCAGGCCTCCGCCGCCGCCTCGATCCCGGTCTCGGTCTCCTCGCCGACGCACAGCAGCGGCACCAGCCCGGCGCGCGTGGCGGCCTGCACCTTGCGGGCGACATCGGCATCGGTCTCGCCGAACAGGCGGCGCCGCTCGGCATGGCCGATCTCGACGAACCGGCATCCCGCCTCCGCCAGCATCGGCGCCGAGACCTCGCCGGTGTAGGCGCCGGAATCCTCCCAGAACACGTCCTGGGCGCCGAGCGCCACCCGCGTGCCCGCCAGGATCGAGGCGCTGTCGGCCAGCGACAGGAAGCTCGGAATCACGAACAGATCGACGTCGTCCGGCAGCCCGTCGGGCAGCATCGCCGCCAGCGCGCGCATCCAGTCGCGGGTGCGGGCCAGCCCCATATACATCTTGAGGCTGACGCCGATCAGACGCCTGCGCGATGCTGCCGGCATGCTCAGCCCCCGCCCAGCACCGTCTTCGCGCACAGCGCCAGCGAGACCGCGCCGGCATCGCGATGGCCGCGGCTGCGCTCGACGATCCGCGCCGCCCGGCCGAGCTTCGGCAGCATCCGCGCGGTCTCGCTTGCCGCAGCGTCGGCCGCCTCCGCGGCGTCCCGCCAGGCCTCCGCCAGCGGCGCGCCGTCGTCGATCCTGCCGGCCAGAACCCGCACGAACGGCTCCAGCGCATCGACCAGGGTCTTGTCGCCCGGCTTGGCGCCGCCGAGCCGCATCACCGCCTCGAGCGCACGTTCCGCGCCGCGCGCCACCTGGTCGGCCGCGATCGCCGTGCCGTCGTCCAGGCTCTGGCTGGCGGAGCGCAGCCCGAGACCCCAGATCGCGCCCGACGTGCCGCCGGCGCGGTCCGCCCAGGCATCCGCCGCCGCGCCGAGCACGCTGGCCGCCCCGGCGCCCTGCTGCGCCGCCGCGGCCGCCGCGGCCGCCGCGGCCGCCGACCCGCGCGTCATGCCCTGGCCGTGATCGCCGTCGCCGGCCTGCGCATCGATCCGTCCCAGCTCCGGCTCGGCCTCCGCCAGCGCCCTGGCCAGGGACCCGACCCGATCCGCGATCAGGCGTCCCGCCGCCTGGGAGTCGGGCGTCGCGTCAGGCCAGCGCTCCTCCACCGGCGGCGTCTCTTCCTCGATCGGCGCCGCGACCGCCGCTCCGGCGTCGCCGATGCGCAGCGCCGCGGTATCGCAGGGCGCCAGCCACAGCGGCTCGAGCGTGTCGTCCAGCCAGGTCAGGGTCAGCGAGCAGCCCTCCATGTCGAGGCTGGTGACGAACTCGCCGACCTGCGGCGCCACCAGCTCCAGCCCCGCCTCGCGCAGCCGGTCGCCGACATGGCTCCACAGCACGAACAGCTCCTCGTGCTTGGTGCTGCCGAGCCCGTTCAGGATCGCTGCGACCCTGGTGCCCGGCTGCTCCGGTGCCTCGCCGAGCAGCCGGTCGACCAGCAGCGCCGCCAGCTCCGCGGCCGACGGGATCGCCGTCTCGTCGACGCCGGGCTCGCCATGGATGCCGAGCCCGATCGCCATCCTGCCGTCCGGCACGGTGAACAGCGGACCGTCGCCGCCGGGCAGGGTGCAGCCGCCGAACGCCACGCCGAACGAGCGCGTGCGCGCATTGGCCCGCTGCGCCACCCGCTCGACCGCGTCCAGCGTCTGCCCGGCCTCCGCCGCCGCGCCGGCCAGCTTGAACACCGCCAGATCGCCGGCCACGCCGCGGCGCTTGGCCTGCGCGTCCTTCGCGGCGCTGGCCACGTCGTCGGTCACCGCCAGGATCCGCACGTCGATGCCGTCGGCGCGGAGCTGTTCCGCCGCCAGGCCGAAATTCAGCACGTCGCCGGCATAGTTGCCGTAGCCGAGCAGGACGCCGCCGCCTCGGTGCGCCCTGGCGCAGACCGATCGGATGTAGCGGGTCGAAGGCGAGGCGAACACGTCGCCGGCCACCGCCGCGTCGGCGAAGCCGGCGCCGACATAGCCGGCGAAGGCCGGGTAATGGCCGCTGCCGCCGCCGACCACCACCGCCACCTTGCCGTCGGGGGTCGCCGTGGCGCGCAGCACGCCGCCCTCGGTCGGCCGCACCAGTCGTGAATGGACGTCGCAATAGCCGCGCAACGCCGAGGCGGCGAAATCGCTGGGCTCGTCGAACAGATGCGTCATGGCCGTATTCCCTGGACGATGCGCCGTGTGCAATGCGGGCAGGTCGGCGCGGTGGTTGGCGCTGTCATCCCACATGTGACGTTTGGCGTAAACGTCCCACCGGGATGTGATATAACCTTGCGCTCTGTGGCGCGTATGGCATGTTCCGTCTCACCCAGCGGCCCAAGATAACGGGACGCGGGCGGGAGGATACGAATGCCGTCAGGATTGGCCACGGCCGGCGGGGCCGATGCGGTGGCGCGCGCGTCGTCCGGGCCCGCATCCATTCCCGCGATCGACTGCCAGGGCCTGTCCAAGGGTTTCGACGGCGTGCCGGTGCTGCGCGACGTCTCGGTCCGCTTCATGCCCGGCAGCGTGAACGTGCTGGCCGGCGAGAACGGCGCCGGCAAGTCCACCCTGTTCAAGCTGATTTCCGGCCAGCTCACTCCGGACGGCGGCAGCCTGGCGCTGTTCGGCGAGACCATCCGGCGTTTCGACCCCAAGGCGGCGCAGGCGCTCGGCGTGTCGATCATCCCGCAGGAGCTGGCGCCGATTCCGGAGATGCTGCTCTGGCAGAACCTGCTGATCGGCCACGAGACCACCGGCCTGTTCGGGCTGGTCCGGCGACGCGAGATGGTCGCCCAGGCGGCGTCGCTGCTGGCCAGCGTCGGTCTCGACCTCGATCCCGGGATGCCGATGAAGACGCTCGGCGTCGCCGCAACGCAGATGGTCGAGATCCTGAAGGCGACCTCCTGGGACAGCCGGATCGTGCTGATGGACGAGCCGTCCTCGTCGCTGTCCTCGCGCGAGACCGAGCAGCTCTTCCGGGTGATCCGGCTGCTGCGCGAGCGCGGCACCTGTATCCTCTACACCAGCCACCGGATGGAGGAGATCGAGCAGATCTCCGACACCGTCGCGATCATGCGCGACGGCGCCATCATCCGCCACGACGCGACCAGCGCGCTGACAGAACGCCAGATCATCGCCGACATGGTCGGCCGCGAGATCACCGAGCTGTTTCCGGATCGTCCGGCGGCGACCCATGATTCGCGGCCGGTGCTGGAAGTGCGCGATCTGCGGGTCGAGGGCTACGATGCCAGCGTGTCGTTCACCCTGCGCGCCGGAGAGATCCTCGGCTTCGGCGGGCTGGTCGGCGCCGGACGCAGCGAGATGCTCGAGGCGATCTTCGGCCTGCGCGCCGCCACCGGC
>CAIMSN010000004.1 GCA_903844135.1 uncultured Rhodospirillales bacterium
GTCGATGGTGACGTAGAAATGCGGGATGAACTGCTTGGCTTCCGACAGGCGCCTGGCGATCACGCGACGCACGCCGCTGTTCGGGACGACGCGATGCGGCGCGGTGATCGGCGCCATCGGCGACGGGCCGGTGCCGGCCGCAGGCGCTGGTGTCGCAGCCGGCGCCTTGGTTGCGCCCTGGGCCGGCGCGGCCTTGGCATTGGCGAGATCGGCGCGGACGATGCGGCCATTGGGGCCGGAGCCCTGCAGGCCGGAGAGGTCGATTCCGGCGTCCCTGGCAAGGCGGCGGGCCAGCGGAGACGCGACGATGCGACCGGAAGCGGCGGCCGGCGCGGTGTTTGGCGCGGTGTTCGGCGCGGTCTTTGGCGCGGCTGCTCCGGCCGGCTGGGGAACAGGCGCGGGCGCGTCCGTGTTCGGCGCCACCGCGGCAGGTGCGGCGGCGGAGTCCGGAACCGCCTCGCCGTCCCCGACCAGGATGCCGATCGGCGTGTTGACCGCGACGCCCTCGGTACCGTCGGCGATCAGGATCCTGCCGAGCACGCCCTCGTCGACCGCCTCGACCTCCATCGTCGCCTTGTCGGTCTCGATCTCGGCGATCACGTCGCCGGAGGAGACGCTGTCGCCCTCCTTCTTGAGCCAGCGGGCCAGGGTGCCCTCGGTCATGGTCGGCGACAGCGCCGGCATCAGGATATTGACCGGCATCAGACCAGCTTCCTCACCGCGTCCACCACCCAGTCCGGCTGCGGCAGGGCCAGTTTTTCCAGGTTGGCGGCGTAGGGCAGCGGCACGTCGAGCCCGTGCACGCGCGTGGGCGGCGCGTCGAGCCAGTCGAACGCATGCTCGATGATCTGCATCGCCACCTCGGCGCCGATGCCGGCGAACGGCCAGCCCTCCTCGACCGTCACCAGGCGCGAGGTCTTCTTGACGCTCTCGACCACCGTGGCGGTGTCGAGCGGACGCAGGCTGCGCAGGTTGATCACCTCCGCCTCGATGCCGTCCTGGGCCAGGATCTCGGCCGCCTTCAGCGCCACGCCGACCATGATCGAGAAGGCGACGATGGTGACATGGCTGCCTTCGCGCTCGATCTTGGCCTTGCCGATCGGCAGCACGAAATCCGGATCGGTCGGGCATTCGAAGCTCTGCCCGTAGAGGATCTCGTTCTCGAGGAAGATGATCGGGTTGGGATCGCGGATCGACGCGCGCAGCAGGCCGAGCGCGTCTGCGGAGGAATAGGGCGCGACCACCTTCAGGCCGGGAACGTGCGCGTACCAGCTCGCATAGCATTGCGAATGCTGCGCGCCGACCCGCGAGGCGGCGCCGTTCGGGCCGCGGAACACGATCGGGCAGCCCATCTGGCCACCGGACATGTAGAGCGTCTTGGCGGCGGAATTGATGATCTGGTCGATCGCCTGCATGGCGAAGTTGAAGGTCATGAACTCGACGATCGGCTTGAGCCCGGTCAGGGCGGCGCCCACCGCCAGGCCGGTGAAGCCGTGTTCGGTGATCGGCGTGTCGATGACGCGGCGGTCGCCGAACTCCGCCAGCAGGCCCTGGCTGATCTTGTAGGCGCCCTGATACTCGGCGACCTCCTCGCCCATCAGGAACACGTCGTCGTCGGCGCGCATCTCCAGCGCCATCGCGTCGCGCAGCGCCTCGCGCACCGTGACCGACCGGGTCTCGCCCCAATCCTTCTCCGGAACCGTCCTGGCCAGCTCCGGCGTCTTGGCCTCGGAGGCGCGGTCGGCGATCTCCTTCATGCCCGACCCTTCCGCGGCCACCTTCGGCATCGCAGCGGCCGCCGGCGCGTCGCCCCCGGCATCGCGCTCTCCATCCGCGGTCAGCACGGCGATCGGCGCGTTCACCGCGACGCCGTCGGTGCCTTCCGCGACGAGGATCCTGGCGAGCGTGCCCTCATCGACCGCCTCGACCTCCATCGTCGCCTTGTCGGTCTCGATCTCGGCGATCACGTCGCCGGCGGACACGACGTCGCCGACCTTCTTGAGCCAGCGCGCGAGCTTGCCTTCGGTCATGGTCGGCGACAGCGCCGGCATCAGAACCTGGGTGGACATGGATCAGGCCTCTACCAGAATGTCGGTCCAGAGCTCGGCGGGGTCCGGCTCCGGGCTCGATTGCGCGAACTCCGCCGCGTCGGCGACCAGCGCCTTGATCTCGTCGTCGGTCGCCTTGAGCGTCTGCTCGCTGACGCCGAGCTCGAGCAGCGCCTTGCGCACGCGCTCGATCGCGTCGTGCTCGCGCCGCATCTGCTCGACCTCCTCGCGGGTGCGGTACTTCGCCGGATCGGACATCGAGTGGCCGCGATAGCGGTAGGTGCTCATCTCCAGCAGGTACGGCCCGTGACCACCGCGGCAATGCTCGACGGCGATGCGGGCGGCGTCGCGCACCGCGACCACGTCCATGCCGTCGACCTGCTTGCCGGGAATGCCCCAGGGCTCGCCGTTGCGATACAGCGCGTGCGACGCGGAGGAGCGCGCGGCGCTGGTACCCATGCCGTACTGGTTGTTCTCGATCACGAAGATGCAGGGCAGCTTCTGCAGCGCCGCCAGGTTGAAGCTCTCGTAGACCTGGCCCTGGTTGGACGCGCCGTCGCCCATGTAGGCGACCGCGACCTCGTCGGTGCCGCGATACTTGTTGGAGAAGGCCAGACCGGCGCCGATCGAGACCTGCGCGCCGACGATGCCGTGGCCGCCGTAGAAATGCTCCTTCTTGGAGAACATGTGCATCGAGCCGCCCTTGCCGCGCGAATAGCCGGTGGCGCGGCCGGTCAGTTCGGCCATCACGCCGCGCGCCTCCATGCCGGCGGCCAGCATGTGGCCATGGTCGCGATAGGAGGTGACGATCTTGTCGCCCTGCTTGAGCGCCATCTGCACGCCCACCACCACCGCCTCCTGGCCGATATAGAGATGGCAGAAGCCGCCGATCAGACCCATGCCGTAGAGCTGTCCGGTGCGCTCCTCGAAGCGGCGGATCAGCAGCATGTCGCGGTAGGCGCGGTTGTATTCGTCCTGCGTCATGGCCGGCGCGTTGGTCAGGCGCGGCGTTGCCGCCTTCTGTGTGTCCGCGTCGCTCATGGTCGCCTCCTGACGTTCGAAGTTCGGGCTCATTCCGGTGGGGTCTCGTCGTAGGTCCCGGAGGCGCCGCCGGATTTGCGGATCACCCGCAGGGCCTCGATCCGCATGCCGCGATCGACCGCCTTGCACATGTCGTACAGCGTCAGCGCCGCCACGCTGGCAGCGGTCAGGGCTTCCATCTCGACTCCGGTCGGTCCGCTCGTGCGCACCCTGGTCTCGATGCTCACCGCGTCGCCGCTCCGCGCCGGGGTCAGATCGACCGAAACGGCGCTGATCGGCAGCGGGTGACAGAGCGGGATCAGCTCGGCGGTGCGCTTGGCGGCCATGATGCCCGCGATTCTGGCCACTGCGAAGACGTCGCCCTTGGGATTCGCGCCCGAAACGATCAGCGCCAGCGTCTCCGGACGCATCGCCACCCTGGCGCCGGCGACCGCCTCGCGGAGCGTCGCCGGCTTGGCCGACACGTCGACCATGCGCGCGCTGCCATCGGCGTCGAGATGGGTCAGCGCGCCGGTCACGCCAGCGGTCCCAGCAGCGCCCCGCAGGCCAGGCCGGCATCCGGCTCGCGCAGCAGGCTCTCGCCGACCAGGAAGCAGGAGGCGCCGGCGGCGGCCAGCCGCAGCACGTCGTCGCGGGTGCGGATGCCGCTCTCCGCCACCACGATCCGGTCCGGCGGCACCAGCGGCGCCAGCGCCAGGCTGGTGGCCAGGTCGGTCTCGAGCGTGCGGAGGTTGCGGTTGTTGATGCCGACAAGGTCGATGTTGAGGCCGAGCGCGCGGTTCAGCTCGGTCTGGTCGTGCACCTCGACCAGCACGTCCAGGTCGAGCGAGCGCGCCAGCGACAGCAGGTCGGCGGCCATGCGGTCGGTCAGGCAGGCCATGATCAGCAGGATGCAGTCCGCGCCGATCATCCGGCTCTCGTACACCTGCCACGGATCGAGGATGAAATCCTTGCGCAGCACCGGCAGCGACACCGCCCCCCTGGCGAGCTGCAGGTCGGCGATCCGGCCCTGGAACGACGGACCCTCGGTCAGCACCGACAGGCAGGCGGCACCGGCTTCCTCGTACTGCCGGGCGATCGTCGCCGGGTCGTAGTCCGGACGGATCAGGCCGCCGGACGGCGAGGCCTTCTTGAGTTCGGCGATCATGCCGACCCGGCGCTCGGCGGTCTTGCGCTTCAGCGCCTGGCCGAAGCCGCGGGTGCGGCCGCGGTCGCGCAGCCGCGCCTTGACCTCGCGCAGCGGCATCGACGCCGAGCGTCGCGCCACCTCGGCGAGGGTGGCGGCGCAGATGCCGGCCAGCACATCCGGCATGTCGGACAAATCGGCGTCAGTCATCGGTGCTGGCAGGCGGCAGGGGCGGAAACGCGCAGAACAAACCTGGTCATCCTCATCGGTTGGCGCGTCGCAGCGCCTCCAGCACCGCCAGCGCGGCACCGTCGTCGAGCACGCGTGACGCTACGGCCACCCCGTCCCGGAGAGACTCGATCCGGGACGCGTGAGGGGAGATGCACCCGGCGCGGGCCATCTGCAAGGCGTCGGCCCGCTCGCCCACCTGCAGCGCCGCCGAGGCGTTCAGCAGCACCATGTCGCGATAGGCGCCGGTCTCGCCGCGCAGCAGACGTTCCAGCGCCGCGGCGTTCTCCGCCGGGGTGCCGCCGGCGATCGCCGCGACCGGGCGCATGGCCAGGCCGAGCGCGTCGGCGGAAAACGAGAACCGGCCGATCCGGCCGCTTTCCAGCGTGACGACATGGTTCTCCCCGGCCAGGCCGAGCTCGTCGAGGCCGCCGGGACGATCGGCGCCCGGGCCGGCGCCAGGGCCGGCGCCGGGGCCGGCCTCGCCATGCACCACCCAGGCATGGGTGGTGCCGAGCGACGCCAGCGCCCGGGCGATCGGCTCCTGCCAGGCCGGATCGAACACGCCGACCATCTGGCGGGCGACGCCGGCCGGATTGCACAGCGGGCCGAGCAGGTTGAACAGGGTGCGGATGCCGAGCTCGGCCCGGACCGGACCGGCATGGCGCATCGCCGGATGGTGCAGCGGCGCGGCCAGGAAGGCGAGCTTCAGCGACGCCAGACGGTCGTGCAGCACCGCCGGGTCGGCCTCCAGCGTCAGGCCGAGCGCCTCGAGCGTGTCGGAGGCGCCGGCGCGGGACGAGACGGCGCGGTTGCCGTGCTTGGCGACCGGAACCCCCAGCGCCGCCAGCACGAAGGCGACGGCGGTGGAGACGTTCAGCGTGGCGTGGCCGTCGCCGCCGGTGCCGCAGACATCGACGGCGCCCTCGACCGGGGCGACGCGGTTCATGCGGGCGCGCATCGCGCGGGCGGCGCCGATCAGCTCCGAGACGGCCTCGCCACGCACGCGCAGGCCCATCGCCAGGGCGGCGATCTGGGCCGGGGTGGCATGACCGTCCATCACCAGGGAGAAGGCGGCTTCGGATTCGGCTTCGTCGAGGGTGGCGCCGCTGGCAATCCTGGCGAGGGCGGGTTTCAGGGACAGCGGACGATCCGCGTCAGGCGGCACGGCGGCGGTCGTTCCGGCCGCGGGCCAGAGCAAGGAAGTTGGCGAGGATGGCGTGGCCGTGCTCGGAGGCGATGCTCTCCGGGTGGAACTGCACGCCGAAGATCGGGAAGTCGCGATGGCGCAGGCCCATCACCACGCCGTCCTCGGTGTGGGCGGTGGCCAGCAGCGTGTCGGGCAGGCTGGCGGGATCGACCGTCAGGCTGTGATAGCGCGTCGCCTGGAACGGCGACGGCAGGCCGTCGAACACGTCGCTGCCCTGGTGCAGGATCGGGCTGACCTTGCCGTGCATCGGCTTCGGCGCGCGCACCACCGCGGCGCCGAACACCTGGCCGATCGCCTGGTGGCCGAGACAGACGCCGAACACCGGCACCCGGCCGGCGGCCTCCCGGATCAGGTCGCAGCAGATGCCGGCCTCGTTCGGCGAGCACGGGCCCGGCGACAGCACGATCGCGTCCGGCGCCAGCGCCAGCGCCTCCCGCGGCGACAGGCTGTCGTTGCGTCGCACGTCGCACGCCTCGCCCAGCTCGCCCAGGTAGTGCACCAGGTTGAAGGTGAAACTGTCGTAGTTGTCGATCAGCAGGATCATTGCGGCAATGTGGGGTGTGTCGCCTGGGTGGTCAAACCGACCTGTCGGCCAACCTGTCGGCGGATGCGACGTTAGACCGACCGTCCCGGGGACCGATTGGAACGACCGTGAACGCACGCCTGCGCAAGCTGCTCGATTTCCTGGCGGAGACGTTCTGGCTGCTGCCGGCGCTGATGGTGCTGTCGGGGATCGTGCTGGCGGTAGGGCTGATCCGGATCGACCGGGCGGGTGCGGTCCCGGTCTCGCTCATCGACAGTCCGTGGCTCTACAATGGCGGCGGCACCGGGGCGCGGACGCTGCTCGGCGCGGTGGCGTCCTCGACCATCGGCGTGGCCGGCACGGTGTTCTCGATCACCATCGCGGCGCTGTCGCTGGCGGCGGGGCAGATGGGGCCGCGGCTGCTGCGCAACTTCACCCACGATCGCGGCAATCAGCTCACGCTCGGCGCGTTCCTCGGCACGTTTTCCTACACGCTGATGGTGCTGCGCAGCGTGCGGACGCAGAGCGAGGGCGCGTACGTGCCGCACCTGGCGCTCAGCATGAGCCTGCTGCTGGCGTTCGTCTGCGTCGGCATGCTGGTGTATTTCGTCGGCCACATGGCGAGCCGGATCAATGTCGACACGGTAGTCGACCTGGTCAGCGGCGACGTGCGGGCGTCGATCCGGCGGCTGACGCTGCCGGAGCCGCCGGCGACCGACCGGCCGGAGCAGGCGTGGGAGTCGCTGCCCGGCGACGCGATCGCGGTGCGCGATGCCAGATGCGGCTATCTGCAGCATCTCGACACGCAGGGCCTGGCGAGCTGGGCGTCGGAACGGGGGACGGTCCTGCGGCTGCTGGTGCGTCCGGGGGACTACGTGTTTCCGGGTGCGGCGATCGCGCTGATGCGGCCGGCGGTCGAGGGTGCGGCGGAGGCGGTGCGCGACGCGACCGCGCTCGGCGGCAATCGCGGCAGCGACGAGGACCTGGAATTCACCGTGCGCCAACTGGTGGAGGTGGCGGTGCGGGCGCTGTCGCCGGGGATCAACGATCCGCACACCGCGATCGCCGTGCTGGACCGGCTGGGAGGGGCGCTGTGCGACGTGGCGTCCCGGCATCTGCCGACCGGGATCACCCTGCGCGGCGGCACGCCGGCGCTCATGGTGCCGGCGATCGACTATGACGGGCTGGTCGACGCGATGTTCCACATGATCCGCCAGAACGCGGCGGGCAGCGTCGCGGTGCTGGCACGGCTGATCGAGGTGCTGACGGCGGTGGCGGGTTGCGAGCGGCGCGGCGACCGGCTGCGCACGCTGCGGCGGCATGCCGACCTGGTGCTGACCGATGCCGGGCGGGACGTCGCCAACGACCGGGACCTGGCCGACGTCCGGCTGCGGCACGATCGGTTCGTGGCGGCGGCGTCCTGACGGCCGCACCCTGAAGGCGGCACTCTGAAGGCGGCCGGCGGGCGGCCGGGCGGCGGGCGGGCGGCGGCTCAGTGCGCCACGAAACCGCCATCGACCGGCAGGGCGACGCCCAGCACCAGGCTGGCGCCGGGGCTGCACAGCCACAGCACCGCGGCGGCGACCTCCTCCGGGCGGCCCATGCGGCCGATCGGCTGGTCGCGCAGGAACTGTTTCATCGCGTCGGGATCGATGCCGTCGCCCATCGGCGTGTCGATGCAGCCGGGGCACACCGCATTGATGCGGATGCCGTGCGCGGCGTAGTCCAGCGCGGCGCTCTTGGTCAGGCCGATCACCCCGTGCTTGCTGCCGTGATAGGCGGTGCGGCCGGGCAGGCCGACCAGCCCGCCCAGCGACGAGCAGTTGACGATCGCGCCGCTGCCCTGCCGTCGCATCTGGAGCAGCTCGTGCTTCATGCAGGTCCAGATGCCGCGCAGGTTGACGGCCACCACCTGGTCGAACGCCGATCCGGTCTCGTCGGTGACGTCGCCGATCGGGCCGAGGATGCCGGCATTGTTGTAGGCCATGTCGAGCCGGCCGAACCCGTTCACGGCGCGTGCGACCAGGGCGGCGGCCTGGTCCTCGTCGGCGACGTCGGCCGGCACGCCGATCGCGGCGTGTCCGGCGTCGGTCAGGCCGCGCACCGCGTCGGCCAGCCGGGGCGCATCGATGTCGGACAGCACCATCGAGGCGCCGGCCTGGGCGAAGGCGCGGGCGGCGGCGAGGCCCAGGCCGGAGGCGGCGCCGGTGACCAGGGCGACCTGGCCGGAGAAATCGTAGCTGGGATTGGTCGTCATGGCTTCGTGGTCTCCGTGGCCGTGCCGGCGCCGGTGTATTGCGCGTCGGTGACGTGCTCCATCCAGTCGACCGGCGAGCCGTTCAGCCGTTCCTGGATGGCGATGTGGCTCATGGCGGTGTGCGGCGACGCGCCGTGCCAGTGCTTCTCGCCGGGCGGGAACCAGACCACGTCGCCGGGGCGGATCTCCTCGATCGGGCCGCCGTCGCGCTGCGCCAGGCCGCGCCCGCTGGTGACGATCAGGGTCTGGCCGAACGGGTGGGTGTGCCAGGCGGTGCGCGCGCCGGGCTCGAACGTCACTAGGGCGCCGCTCGCTCGCGCCGGATCGGGCGCGGTGAACAGCGGATCGATGCGGACAATGCCGGTGAACCAGTCGGACGGACCCTTGGCCGAGGGGTCGGTGCCGGATCGCTTGATGTCCATGGGGGCTGTCTCCTACTTGCGGAGACAGAGATAGCGGGTGCGGCGGCCAGGGATTAGGCGCTAGAACGCGCATGCACCTAGAAGCTGGGCTACTGAATGCCGCGCGCCGACCTGAACGACATCGCCGCCTTCCTGGCCGTGGCGCGGGAGCGGAGCTTCACCCGCGCCGCGTCGCAGCTCGGCGTGTCGCAATCGGCGCTGAGCCAGACCATCCGCGGCTTCGAGGCCAGGCTGGGGGTGCGGCTGCTGACCCGGACCACGCGCAGCGTGGCGCCGACCGAGGCGGGGGAGCGGCTGCTGCGCGAGGCCGGGCCCAGGCTGGAGGAGATCGAGGCGGCGCTGGCGGGCGTCAGCGGACTGCGCGCGCGCCCGTCCGGCACGATCCGCATCACCGCGCACGACCATGCGGTGCGCACCGCCCTGCTGCCGGGGCTGACGCGGCTGCTGCCGGCCTATCCGGACATCGCCGTGGAGATCGTGATCGATTACGGCCTGACCGACATCGTCAGCGGACGGTTCGATGCCGGGATCCGCACCGGCGAGCTGGTGGACCGGGACATGGTCGCGGTGCGGATCGGCCCGGACCTGCGCTCAGCGATCGTCGGCGCGCCGGGCTATTTCGCCGGGCGGACCACGCCGCGGACGCCGCGCGACCTGACCGGGCATGTGTGCGTCAATCTGCGGCTGCCGACGCATGGCGGGCTGTATGCGTGGGAGTGCGAGAAGGACGGGCAGGAGATCCGGGTCCGGGTCGAGGGGCAGCTCGTCTGCAACGGCACCGAGCCGATGCTGGCGGCGGCGCTGGCCGGCCTCGGGCTGGCCTATCTGCCGGAGGACGAGGTGCTGCCGCATCTCGCCAGCGGAGCGCTGGTGCGGGTGCTGGAGGATTGGTGCCCGCCCTACCCCGGCTATCACCTCTATTACCCGAGCCGCCGTCAGCCGACGCCGGCCTTCACGCTGCTGCTGGAGGCGCTTCGATTCAGGAACCAGGCGGGAGCATCACCGACTTGATGCCTTGCCGCTTCCAAGCGTGGTCGAGCGCCCTGCCCCAATCCTTCAGTTCGAACTCGTCGGTGACGATGTCGGCGACCTTGACCTGGCCGGATTCGAGATAGGCCAGGGACCGGTCGAAATCGTGGATCTGGGCGAAGGAGCCCTTGAGGGTGATCTCGTCGCGGAACAGGTCGAACGGGCTGACCGGAAAGGTCTCGGTATCGGGGTAGACGCCGTAGATCAGCACGGTGCCGCCGCGGCGGACCTGGCGCAGCGCCTCGGCGCACATGGACGGCGCGCCGGTGGCCTCGACGACGTAGTCGAAGCCGTTGCGGCTGATGTCGCGCAGCGCGCGGCGATGGAGCTCCGGGTCGGTGCGGTCGATGGCGACGACGCGGTCGGCGGAGAGGCGTTCGGCCAGAGCCAGCTTGGGGCCGGGCGGCGCGGCGACGGTGAGGCTGGCGGCGCCGTTGCGCTTGAGAAGCTGCGCCAGCACCTGGCCGGTGGGGCCGGCGCCGAACATCAGCACGTCGGCGCCGGGGCGGACCGAGAGCACGTCCATGCCGTGCACGGCGCAGGCGGTGGGTTCGACCATGATCGCCTCGCGCCAGGACAGGGTCTTGAGCGGGTAGAGCTCGCTGGCCTTGATGCGCATCAGCGGGGCGAAGCCGCCATCCATCTGGATGCCGTAGGCGACCAGCGTGCGGCAGTACAGCGCCTGGCCGCGGCGGCAATGGAAGCACCGGCCGCAGGCGCGGTTGCAGTTGGCGACGACGCGATCGCCGAGCGCCCAATGGCCGCCCTGGCTTGCGACCTCGCTGCCGATCGCGGCGATCTCGCCGGCGAATTCGTGGCCGGGGATCAGCGGGAAGCGGGGGGCGAACTCGCCCTCGTGGATGTGCAGGTCGGTGCCGCAGACGCCGCAGGCGTGGATGCGCAGCACCACCTCGTCGGGCTCAGGGGTGGGGTCGGGGACGTCGCGATACGCGAAGCTGCGCGGTGCGTCGTAGAGAATGGCTTTCATGGACCGGCCCCGGGTGGTTGTGTGGACTGTAGGGGCGCTGCCGGGTCGGTCGTCAATTCGGGTCGCCCAGACGCGGGAGCGCCATCATGGCCGACAGGATACTGGTGTTCTACGGCTCCTATCGCAGCGACCGGCAGGGCATCAGGCTGGCGCACTACCTGGTCGGGGCGTTCGCGGCGCGGGGTGCCGCGGCGGAGCTGATCGACGCCAAGGCACTCGGCCTGCCGATGCTGGACCGGATGTACAAGGAATACACGAAAGGGACGGCGCCGGAGCCGCTGGAGACGCTGGCCGGCAAGATCCGCGACGCCGACGCGTTCGTGTTCGTCGCCGGCGAGTACAACTGGGGTGTGCAGCCCGGGCTGAAGAACCTGACCGACCATTTCCTCGAGGAATGGTTCTGGCGCCCGGCGGCGATCGCCAGCTATTCCGCCGGCCGCCTGGCCGGCGTGCGCGCCGGGCTCGCCTGGCATGGCACGCTGTCGGAAATGGGCATGGTGGTGGTCTCGAGCGCGCTCGCGGTCGGCGGGATCGGCCAGGCGCTGGACGCCGACGCCCACCCGACCGGCGACGGCGGCGCAGCCCTGGACCGCGCCTTCCCGCGCTTCGCCGACGACCTTTCCTGGTGGACCGAAGCGGCGCGCGCGCAACGCGCGGTGCGGGCGGTTCCGTATTGAGGCGGGGGCGCGGGGGGGTAATGGTCGCTGTTGGCCGATTGCGGACGGTCTGCTTTTTGGGAAGGAACAGAGCAAAGCGGACGCACAAAACGTTCCATTGCATGTACGCCTGGCCGTCGGTTAATCAAAGTTTACGCATCGCCATTCTGAGTTGCGTTTCCGGACAGGGTGCTCAAGTCCGCCCAACGGTCGTTTGCCGGACAGGCATCCTGCGCCGCACCGGTCAACAGCGGCCGCAGCGGGTGGAAGCGGCCGGTCTGCCTCAAAGCGGACAGAGCGGTTGGAGCGAACCCATTCTATTGGGCAACGCTGCCGCGTTGGCCGGCTCTGACTGCTCCTCCTGATGAACGTCAGGCAGCGCGACGCAGGCCGATTCGTCTGCTATAGTTGAGCTGCCCCAAACGGTAGTGGAAGTGGTATGTATCTCCGACGGTTTTCAATGCAGAATATCCGCTCGATCGAGACCCTCGAAATGGATTTCACCCGCGGGCAGGAACCGGGGTGGCACGTCATATTAGGATCAAACGGCGCAGGAAAGTCTTCGGTAATACGCTCTATCGCCTTGCTCATGATGGGTGAAAAAGAAGCGTATGCTTCCCGGCAGGATTTTAGCCGATGGATGCGCTCGGCAACATCCGAGAGCATTATATCCGGAAGCTTAACCATTGATAGAGAATTTGACATGCTTTCCGGGGGTGGCTACCCACCGGAACGGCCGATCACTGCTGAGGTAAAGCTCAAGACCAATGACGAGGGGCTGACCGCTCGAGTTGATGCCATCTACTCTGGTGAAAGGACTCAACGGACCATTTGGGGAGCTGGCCTCGGGTGGTTTTCTGCTTCTTTTGGACCGTTTCGCAGGTTCACTGGCGGGGACCGCATTTACGATCGGCTGTTTGTGTCGAATAAACGCCTAGCTCCACACCTTACGGCTTTAGGTGAAGATGTCGCGCTCACGGAGGCGCTAGGATGGCTAACGTCACTACACATCCAGAATCTTCAAGACGAACGAAGCCATCAAACTTCTAACGCAGCCGTCGTGTTGAACCTAATTCTCAGCTTCCTAAATGCAAGCAGGTTTCTCCCTCATAACGCAGTGATAGCGGAAGTGACCAATGATCAGGTTTTTGTAACGGATGGCAATAAAGCTAGAGTTTCACTTGATCAGATGAGTGACGGTTATCGTTCAGCCTTAAGTCTCACTATGGAACTGCTCCGACAAATGTTCGAGCTTTACGGGTTTGATATAATGCGTCGTGCGATGGTCGAGGGAGAGCCAGGCGTTGTCTCGGCACCGGGCGTCGTCGCAATAGATGAAGTAGATGCACACCTACATCCAACATGGCAGCGAGACATTGGGGTTTGGCTTACAACGCACTTTCCTCGTGTACAGTTTATTGTGACAACCCATTCTCCGATTGTCTGCCGCGCCATAGCAGGCCAAAATAATGAGATTAAAGGAAGTGTTTGGCGCCTTGCATCACCTGGTAGTAATCAGCGCTTTCATCGTGTGACGGGCGAAGAATTGGAGGCTCTCGCCTATGGTGATGTTTTGGATGCCTATGGAACCGAACTCTTTGGAACAGGTGTTACACGCTCAGAGGCGGGCAATCACAAACTTGCCCGGCTGGCGGAGCTTAATCGTACAGCGTTGGAGAGAAGCTTGACGGAGCAAGAAAAGGAAGAGCGTCATGGACTAAGGGTCGCTCTGCCAGCGGAGGCAGGACGTTTGGACGAAGTCGTTTAACGTGTTGAAATATACTCTACCTCGCCTCTCCCCTGAGTCTGAATTAGGTTTGAGTGAACTGCAGGATCGCGTCGATAGCCAGCCAGACCGACAGACGAGATACGAAGTAGCAAAGAGGCTTTTTTCTAACAAGCGGGGTAAGATTTTCTCGGAAGTCAGGTCGAAGCTTGGTGGCGCATCGCCCCCGGGTCAAGCTTGTTATTACTGCGAGAGAGATCGGTATCGAGACATTGATCATGTCAGACCGAAAAGGCATTATCCGGAACATTGCTTCCTTTGGACTAACTACGTCTATTCGTGCACAATCTGCAATCAAGACGAAAAGAATGACCGGTGCGCGGTAGTGCAAGATAACGGAATGCTTGTTGAATTTGATAGATCTTGGCCTGAGCACCTTCCGTTACCGGACGGTGTCTACGCGCTTCTAGATATTAGGTCCGAAGACCCGTTAGAGTATCTCATTCTTGACCTCGCCACGGGTCGGTTTGTTCCAGTAGCGGCCTCAGGCGTCTCTCGAGCACGAGCAATATTCACTCGAGACCTATTTAACCTCGACAGCGACAACCTCAGCCGATTGCGTCGTCAAGCACTTAACGCATACATGGATTACTTGCGTCGATATTTAGAAGCTAAAGCGGCTGGGCTATCGGACAGAGCAGAGCGCATTCTGCGCGAGATACTGGAGCTGCCACAGCCAACAGTTTTAGTCGAGATGTTACGTCAAAAAGAGGACTTCGCCTCAGTCCAAATCTTAGTGGACTCCCTTCCTGATGATTTTCCCCTCCGTAAGCACGTAAGTATCCATCCGGGATCAACTTGAGCGTGTGAAGGTCCTTAACAACGCGGCGATGGTGGCACGTGGCGCCGAAGCCGGGTTCGAGCTCGCCTTCTTGGATGGAAGACCGAATGGCCAGGCACCTTGCTGGTGGCCGGCTCGTCCGCGCGCTGGAGAATTGGTGCCCACCCTTCACCGGCTGTCGCCTTTACTATCTGAGCCGAGGGCAGCCCAAGACCGCCCTCGCCATCCTCGTTGAGGCGCTCTGATATGAGGTAATGCATTGGTCCCCGCCGATTGATAGCGGGCACCTGAGGGTTCAGAGTTCATAGGATGTCGGCTGGAGACTGACTGTCCATTCACGGTTGGTTTGGCGGACAATCTGGCAGCCTCAAGATCGGCCCCCCGATGGCACCGTGTTGGTATATACGACTGAATCGAAAGGACCGCTTTCAGCGACAAACCATAGTCAGATTCCTGACAGACATTTGCGCAAAGCGGACTTTGACATGGAAGTCTGATAACCGAGATCGGACCGCCTGAGCCTTCATAAACGGGTTTCCAAAGGGCGACTGCCCTTTGGCGGGGTTCGGGGCGGAGCCCCTCGCTTGATCGGTGCCCCTACCCCCGCGCCGCGTCCGCCGCCCGGAACAGGGCGCGCGCCTTCTGCCGCGTCTCCTCGTATTCCGCCTCGGGGACGCTGTCGGCGACGACGCCGCAGCCGGCCTGGACGTGCATGGTGGCGTCCTTGAGGACGGCCATGCGCAGGCCGATGCAGGTGTCCATGGTGCCGTCGGCGCCGAAATAGCCGATGCAGCCGGCGTAGGTGCCGCGGCGCGTGGGTTCGAGCTCGTCGATGATCTGCATGGCGCGGATCTTGGGGGCGCCGGTCAGGGTGCCGGCGGGGAAGCCGGCGATCAGCGCGTCCAGCGCGTCGAGGCCGGGGCGGAGCCTGCCTTCGACGGTGGAGGAGATGTGCATGACGTGGCTGAAGCGTTCGATGACGAAGCTCTCGGCGACGCGGACGCTGCCGAGCTCGGCGACGCGGCCGACATCGTTGCGGCCGAGATCGACCAGCATCAGGTGCTCGGCGCGCTCCTTGGGGTCGGCGAGCAGGTCGGCCTCCAGCGCGCGGTCGGCGGCGGGATCGGCGCCGCGCGGGCGGGTGCCGGCGAGCGGGCGCACGGTGACGATGCCGTCGCGCAGCCGGACCAGCACTTCCGGGCTGCTGCCGACGAGCTGGAAGCGGTCGCCCTCGCTGTCCAGATCGAGGAAGAACAGGAACGGCGCCGGATTGATGCGGCGCAGCGCGCGGTAGAGCGCGAACGGCGGCGGGGCGAACGGGGCGGAGAAGCGCTGGCTGGGGACGACCTGGAAGGCGTCGCCGGCAGCGATGTAGTCCTGGATGCGGCGGATGGCGTCGAGGAAGTCGGTCTTGGCGAAGTTCGAGACCGGCTCGATCGGGTTGGTGTCGGGTGCGGACGCCGGCTCGGCCAGCGGCAGGTCCTGCGACAGGGCGGTGCCGGCGGCGTCGAGCAGCGCCTGCGGATCCGGGCCGCCGTCGCGGAGCGGCACCGCCAGGGTCAGTTCGTCGCGGACATTGTCGAACACCGCGAAGAGGGCCGGCCGCAGCAGCATCGCCTCCGGCAGGCCGAGATCGTCCGTGGGCGCGTCCGGCAGGTGCTCCATCTGGCGCACCATGTCGTAGCCGAGATAGCCGAACACGCCGCCGATCATCGGCGGCAGGGCGGCGGGCAGCTCGAACCGGCTCTCGGCGATCAGGGCGCGCAGGCTGTCGGTGGCGGGCCTGGGGTCGGGCTCGAACGAGCCTGCCGCAGGATCGCGGCAGACCGCGACCTGGCCGTGGCGGCAGCGCCAGATCAGGTCCGGCAGCAGGCCGATGACGGAATAGCGGCCGCGCGCGGTGCCGCCCTCGATGCTCTCCAGCAGGAAGCCGTTGCGCTCGGCGCCGGGCAGATGGCGGCGCAGCTTGAGGAAGGCGGCGACCGGGGTGAGCAGGTCGGCGGCGAGGACGGTCCAGGCAACGCGCTGGTCGGGCATCAACCGTTCCCGGAGGAGTCCGAACCAGGCCCGCCTGGCGTGCCGACCACGCCGTCCAGCGTCTTGGCATCGATCTTCGGCTTGGCGCGGTCGCGGAGCGCGGTGATGTAGCTGGTCTCGATATCGTCGGCCATCGCCGCGTCGAGCGCGGCGCGGGTGCGGTCGTAGCCGAGCGCGTCGGTGGTGCGATCGGGATGGCGGATCGCGGTCAGGGTAGCGACCACGAACCCGTCCGGGGTTTCCAGCATGGTCGAGGTGCCCGGCTTCAGCGAGAAGGCGAGCTGCACCAGGTTGGCCGGCGCCGGCCCGCCGGTCTGGCCGCGACGCACCGCGACGCCGGACAGGAAGCCGGGCCGGGTGGCGGCGACCGCGGCCAGGCCGTGCTTCGCCTGGGCGTCGGCATAGAGCGCGGCGGCCTGCTGCTCGTCGGCATGGCGCACCTGCTGGCGCTGCCAGAAGGCACGCACCTTGTCGGCGGCCTGGACGAAGGCGAGCGGGGTGGCCGGGGTGATGTCCTCGACCACCAGCGCGTACCAGCTCTGCTCCGGGCCCTGCTGCAGGGTCGGCGCCTGGCCCTTCCGGGTGGCGAAGGCCTGGGCGATGACCGCCTTGCGGATCGCATCGGAGCCGGGTAGCGGGGCGGGATCGCCGGTCGGCGTCATGCCCTGCGCGTCCAGCGTGCCCTCGGCGGCGACGGCGCCGAGATCGGCCGGGATCGAATCCAGCCCGCCGCCGGCGATCGCGTCCTGCAGCTTCTGCACCCGCGCCGACAGCAGGGCGGTGGCGCGCTGCGCGCCGAGCATCTGGTGCAGCTCGTCGCGCACCTGCGCGAAACTGCGATTCTGCGCCGGGGTGACCTTGCCGACCTGGAGCACCACCCAGCCGGCCTCGGTCTTTGTCGGGCCGACCACGCTGCCGGGCGTGGCGGCGAACACCAGTCGCGCCAGCTCGGGCGACGGGATGCTGGCCTGGCTGGCATCGTCGAGCGAGACCGGGGTGGCGTCCTTGGCGGTCGCCTGAAGCTGGGTGAAGCCCATGCCACCGCGCCATTGCGCGGCGAGCGTGCCGGCGCGGGCCGCGTCGGGCACGATCAGAAGCTGCACCGAGCGCTTCTCCGGCACCTGGTAGCGGGCGGAGAGCTCGTCATAGGCCTTGCGCTCGTCGGCCTCGGAGACGTCCAGGTCGCGGGCGATGGTGTCGGGCGAGAGCAGCACCAGCTTGATCTTGCGATATTCGGGGGCGGTGAACTGGCTCTTGTTGTTGTCGTAGGTGCGTCGCAGGACGGAATCGTCCGGCGCCGGCGGGGTCGGGATCGCGGCGAACGGCAGGGCGATCAGGTCGAGCACGCGCTGCTCGGCGGCGTAGTCGAAGGCGCGCTTGACCAGCTCGCCCGGCGCCCGCGCGCCGACCCGCATCGGCTCCAGCAGGCCGTTGGCGGCGGTCTGGCCGCGGAACACCGCCACGAGCTGGTCCTGGGTGAAGCCGGCTTGCTGCAGGCGCTGGTCGAACACGGCGCGGCTGAACTTGCCGTCCGGGCCGGCGAAGGCCTTTTCCGCCATGATCTGGGTGCGGATGACCGCGTCCGGCACCACCAGGCCGATGCGCGCCGCGGCGTCGGCGATCACCGCCTGGAACACGAGCTGCTGCAGCGCGGTGGCGGCGATCTGGCGGCGCTCGCCGTAGGGCAGCGCGGTCGGGTCGGTCAGGCGCTGGCTCTGCGCGGCGCTGGCCAGGCCGCGTCGGTAGGTGCGGTCGAACTCCTGGGCGGTGATCTGGTGGCCGGCGACGTTGGCGACGCTGCCGTTGCCGATGCCGCCGCCGATCAGGTTGGAGAAGAACCCGCCCATGCCCCAGGCGGCGAAGCTCAGGAAGATGAGCATGGCGAGGATTCGGCCGAGCCAGGATCCGACGAAGACGCGGCGCATGAAGGCGAGCATGGATTGATCCGGCAGTAAGGGACGCGGGTGTGGAAGCGGGCGGGCCGCGAGGCGGCGCACCATAAGGTGACGCAGGCTGCTTGTCATGCCGGGGTGGGGCATGGTCTATCACCGCCGCACACCCAATCCGGGTCACGGGATTTCCACGCATGGTCCGTCAACTGATCGCCGGCAACTGGAAGATGAACGGCCTGTCCGCCGATGCGGAGCGGCTGGCGACGGGCTTGCGCGACGCCGCCGGCGCCGGCGACGTCGATCTGCTGGTGTGTCCGCCGTTCGTGCATCTGGCCGCGGTGACCAAGCTGCTGGCCGGCGGGCCGATCGCGGTGGGCGCGCAGGATTGCCACATGGCGCCGAAGGGCGCGCATACCGGCGACGTGTCGGCGCCGATGCTGCGCGACCTGGGCTGCAGCCATGTGATCCTCGGCCATTCCGAGCGCCGCCTGAA
>CAIMSN010000005.1 GCA_903844135.1 uncultured Rhodospirillales bacterium
CGGGTGATGATCGCGTCGATCGACAGGTCGCGATGCGCGAACGTCAGCCGGCCTTCCTGGCCTTGCGACAAAGCGGTCTTGGCACGGCCGACGGCGCGATAGAGCGCATGGCCCTGCTGGTCCTCGATCAGCCGGACCAGGCGATGCAGCGGCGCCGGGTCGGCGGCATGACGCGCGACGTCGGCGATCGCCCGCAGCGTGGCGGGCGTGCGCATCAGCGACAGCCGGTGCCAGCGCGACAGGCTGGAATACCATTCCGCCGGCATCGGCAGGGTCTCGCCGCCCATGATCCGATAGCTGCCGTCGCGCCCGAGCAGCGGCGAGACCACGCGGTCGATGATCCGGCTGTCGAACTGGTCGCCGGCGATGCCGACGCCGGCATGGCCCAGCGGCGTCACCGCCGTCCGGGCCGACGGATCGAACCGCAGCACCGAGAAATCGCTGGTGCCGCCGCCGAAATCACCGACCAGAACCGTCGCCGGACCATCCAGGAGCTGCAGGAACCGCCAGCCCGCCGCTTCCGGCTCGAGCGCCAGCGCCACAGCGCCGAATCCGGCCTGGCGGAACCCCTCGCGCAGCCGCGCGCAGCCGAGTTCGTCGTCGGCCAGGTCGCCGGCGAAGCGCACCGGCCGGCCGACGGTGGTCGCGACCGAGGCGGGATCGATCCCCCCGGCGCGCATCAGCGCGGCCAGGAACCGCGCCACCAGCGACTCCAGCGTCATGGTGCGACCGAGTAGCCTGGTCTCGCGGAACGAGGCCTGCGCCAGATAGCTCTTCATCGACATGATCAGCCGGCTTTCGCCAGGATCGTCGAGATAGGCCTCGATCGCCGCCTGGCCGATCGCATCCTGCAGTCCGGCGCGTCCCGGCTCGGCCCACAGGCACAGCAGCGTGCGGCAGGTCTCGCTGTCGGGCTCGTCGCCATGGCCGAAGCGCAGGGTGCGGGTGACGCCGTCCGGCGTCGCCAGCACGGCGACGCTGTTGGTGGTGCCGAAATCGATCCCGAGCCGGGTGACGCTCATCCCGGCGCGCCGAGGCGCTGGCGTATCCCGCCGACCACCGCCTCGAACATCGCCGTGGTCAGCCGGCCGGTGTTCGTGTTGTAGCGCGACACGTGGTAGCTGTCGGCCAGAAGCACCCCGTCCGGCAGGGCGATGATCTGGCCATGCTGGAATTTCTGCCGGCTGGCCGGCAGGCCGCGCGCCCGCAGCACCGCGTTGTGCGCCACCACGCCCAGCGCCAGCACCGCTTTCGCTTCCGTCACGGCCTCGATCTCCGCCTTCAGGAACCCGTTGCAGGTGCGGATCTCCTGCGGCGTCGGCAGGTTGGCCGGCGGCACGCAGCGTACCGCGTTGACGATCCTGCAATCGCGCAGCACCAGCCCGTCGGACGGATCGGCGTCGTAGCGGCCCGACGCGAACCCGAACTTGACCAGCGTCTGATAGAGCAGCAGGCCGGCGAAATCGCCGGTGAACGGTCGCCCGGTGCGGTTGGCGCCGCGCACGCCCGGCGCCAGCCCGACCACCAGCAGACGCCCGCTGCGCTCGCCCCAGCTCGGCACCGGCGCGTTCCACCAGTCCGGATTGGCCGCCCGGTTGGCGGCGCGATAGGCCAGCAGCCGCGGGCAGAGCGGGCAGTCGCGCGGCGGTTCGGCGGCGTCCGGCCCGCCGGACTGGTTCGGTGTCGTCATCGTCGTCGCCATCGCCATCGCCATCGTCATCGCCATCGTCGTCGCCATTCAGCCTTCGTCAGCCGGTGGCCTTAGCACGGCGGCCGGAACCGGCGCGCGCGCCCTCCCGCGAGGCGGTCTTGGCCAGCTCGCGCGGCAGGGAGCGCGCCGAGGCCAGCACCACCTCCTCCTGGTGGTCGAGCTCGCGCATCAGCAGCCGCTCGACATCGTCGCTGATCGTGCCGTCGCGATTCATGTCGGCCAGGCTGTCCCGCTCCGCGCGCAGCATGCGCAGCCGCAACGCCGCCTCCAGCCTCTGCCGGTGCAGCGCGGAGATCTTGTCCGCCCGGTCCTCCTCCGGACCATCCTCCAGCGCGATGTGCAGGCGCTGCTCCTTGGCGCGCATCTCCTCGAGCAGCGTCTCGAGCACCTGCCTGTGCTCGCGATCGGCCTGGCTTGCCTCGGCCTCGACATGGGCGGCGGCGGTGCGGGCCAGGGCCAGTCTGGCGCGGTCGGTCTCGACCGCGACATGGTCGACCGAATTCTTCTCGATGCCGCGCAGCAATGCCGGCAGGGTGGTGGTCGCCAGCAGCAGCGAGCACAGGATCACGCCCGCCGCCAGCGTCACCAGCAGCGCCCGCGCCGGGAAATCCTCCTGCAGCGACAGCACCGCGGCGAGCGTGATGGCGCCGCGCACCCCGGCCACCGCCATCGCCAGGATCAGCCGCGCCGACGCCTTGCCGGCGCCGCGCTCCGACACCGCGCCGGCCTTGCCGCGCTGCAGCAGCCCGCGCACCAGCACCGTGCCATGCACCCAGATCAGCCGCAGCAGCACCAGCACCAGGGTGACCTCCACCATCGCCAGCGGCAGGTGCCAGACCGGCACCTGGACCCGGTGCATCAGCGCGATGCCGCCGGCGACGATCCTCGGGAGCTGCAGCCCGAGCAGCACGAAGATCATGCCGTTGAAGGTGAAGGTCAGCATCTCCCAGGTCGCGGTGGCGCCCAGCCTGGTCTCGGTCCGCATCAGCCCGTAGACGCGGCCGCGCCGCACCGTGAGCCCGGCGGCGACGGCGGCGAGGATGCCGGACGTCTCGAGATGCTCGGCCGCCAGATAGGCCGCGAACGGCAGCAGCGCCGACAGCGAGACGAAGGTGGGCGCATGGTCGAAGCCGCGCGCCAGCAGCCAGCGCTCGAAGGTGGCCAGCGCCAGCGCCAGCGCCGCTCCGGTCGCCAGGCCGCCCGCCGAGACCAGCACGAAGCTGCCGGTGGCCTGCAGGATCGAGAAGCTGCCGGTCATCGCCGCGGCGGCGGCGAACTTGAAGCAGACCAGGCCCGAGGCGTCGTTCAGCAGCGCCTCGCCGGACAGGATGTGCTGGAAGCGCTGCGGCACGTTGCGGCCTTCCAGCATGCTGCCGACCGCTACCGGATCGGTCGGCGACAGCACCGCGGCGAGGGCGAAGCAGGCCGCCAGCGGCACCGCCGGGATCAGCCAGTGCACGAACAGGCCGCAGCCCAGCGTCGCGAACAGCACCAGCCCGATCGCCAGGCCGAGGATCACGCCATGCAGTTGGCGGAACTCGCGCATCGGCATCAGGAACGCGTCGGAGAACAGCAGCGGCGGCACGAACAGCAGCATGAACACCGCCGGGTCGAGCCGCACCTGCAGTCCGAGCATGTTGGCGCCGATTCCGAGCCCGATCTGCAGCAGCGGCGGCGGCAGCCGGATCACCCGCGACAGCGGCGCGCACAGCGCGGTGATGAACAGCAGGATCAGGGCGGTACTGGCGACATGCATCGCAGGCCGTATAGCACTCGATCGGCAGAGCGGGGACGTATGCGTATGATGATCCTGATCGCGATCGGCTCGAACCTGGCCGATGCCGGGCACCGGACCTCGCGCGACGTTTGCGAGGACGCGGTTTCCGCATTGGCCGGCATGGCCGGCGTGCCTGGTCCGCGGCTGGTGTCGGTCTCGCGCTGGTATCGCTCGGCCGCGGTGCCGGCCTCCGACCAGCCCGACTACATCAACGGCGTCGCCCGGCTCGACGGCGAGATCGACCCGGAGACGCTGCTCGCCTCGCTGCAGGCGATCGAACGGCGCTTCGGCCGCGTCCGCAGCGTGCCCAACGCCGCCCGCACGCTGGACCTGGACATCGTGGCCATGGGCAGCCTTGTCCGCGACATGCCCGACCCGGTCCTGCCGCATCCGAGGGCGCATCTGCGCGGATTCGTGCTGCTGCCGCTGCGCGACGTGGCGCCGGAATGGGTCGAGCCGCGATCGGGTCTGGCGGTGCAGGCGCTGATCGACGGACTTCCGCTCGCCGACCGACGAGCCTGCCAGGTCGTCGCAGCCTGCGAGCGCTGACGGATGCTCCGTCGCCTGATTGATCACGCGGGCGACGTTTGAACCCGCCGCCGCAGCCGGGGGACGGTCTCCCACGGCCGACGAAGCTTCATCGAACCGGAAGGAGACGGATTAACGAAGTCGATACCTGGTTTCACTATCGTCCAGCCCATGCATAAGCCCGTCACGAACTTCGAGCTTGCTTCCCAGGTCGAGGTCGGTCTCCTCGCGCCCTGGCACGCGCTCAAGTTCGAAGCTCCTCTGGAAGCGCGCTACAACGAGGAAACCGCCCGCTCGCGGATTCGCCAGATCACTGTCACGGGGCTGGTCGGCGGGCTTCTGGTCATGATGTTCATGGTCAGCGACTACACCCTGATCCCGGACGTGTTCATCCAGGCGGTCTTCCTGCGCGGCATTCTCAATCCCATTGTGGTCATTCCCAGCCTGGTCTGGGTCCATTGCACCCGCTCCGCTGCCATCCGGGAACAAATCGTCGTGGCCTTCGGCGTGATGGCCGAACTGACGATCATCTATCTGACACTGCGGACCCACTCGCCTTATCGGACGCACTACATGACAGGAATTTTCCTGATCATCCTCTATGTCAACATCGTCTGTCAGGCGCGCTTCTTCTATGCGGTGGCGGCAACGATCTGTACTTTGACCACCGTGTCCGTTACCGTCTACGCGATGGACGGCGTGCCGGCTCCAGTCGGATTGTCGATCGTGGTGGTCAATTTCACCACCGGCATCCTGACCCTCTTGGCCAACTTCCAGCTCGAGCGGCAACGGCGGCGGAACTACCTGATGACGACACAGGAGCGGCTGCGCAACGAGGACCTCGCGCACAACAATCTCGAACTCCGTATCCTCTCCGAGGAAGACCCCCTCACCGGCGTCTACAACCGCCGCGCTCTCGACCAGCGGATCGACGAGATGTTCGAACGCAGCAGACGCCGGCAGAGTCCGATCGGCGTGGTCATGGTCGATGTCGACCACTTCAAGGCCTACAACGACAGCTTCGGCCATCAGGCAGGCGACAGATGCCTGCAGGCGATCGCGGCGATCCTGATCGACGAGACCCGAAAGCGCCGCGATCTCGTCGCGCGGTTCGGCGGTGAGGAATTCATCATCGTCATCACCCACTCGGACGTCGCCGACGTCGTGGCGACCGCGGAACGGATCAGAGCCGCCATCGAAGACCAGGCGATTCCAGCGGCCCCGTTCGACGGGGAGGGATCCCGGACCGTGACTGCCAGTTTCGGGGTATCCACCTGCGGTCACGCGACGCAGGCCGACGCGGCGATCAGCCCCGTCACTGCCGCCGATCTGATCCGGGCTGCCGATGAGGCGCTCTACATCGCCAAACGGACAGGCCGGAACCGGGTCCATTCTCTGAGCATTTGTTGAGGTCTGTTCGAGACTGCGCCATGCGCACCATCCGACGCCTGTGCCAAGCGACTCGCTCTCGCTGCAGAAGGCAGCATCAACCAGGTTCCCGGTTTCGTCGGTGCGGGCGATCGAGCGGCGCTTCGGGCACGTTCGCGGCCTGCCCAGCGCCGCCCGCGCGCTGGACCTGGACATCGTCGCCATGGACGGCCTGGTCAGAGACCCGCCGGACCCTATCCTGCTGCATACGAGGGCGCATCTGCGCCGGTTCGCGCTGCTGCCGCTACGCGACGTGGCGCCGGCGTGGGTCGAGGCGCCGTCGGGCTTTTCGGTGCAGGCCTGGATCGACCGCGTGTCGGCCGCCGATCGACAGGCGTGCGATGTCGTCGCGATCTCGGCCCCGGGCAGTCGGTCGTCTCGTTGCGACGACGCGTCGGCGCCTACGGCACCGGGTGGTCATGGCTCCTATGTCGCCCGACATGACGAGTTCGCCGCAGCAGCCAAAGCACGAGCAATAGGAGCGATATCGCACCGATTTCCAGCAGTCCTTCGGAAGAGCGTCTGTCCGCCCCGCGCGGTTCATAGGTCGGCATCCTGATTGTCCTCTCATCTCTGCATGGCGACTTGGTCAATGCGACGAAAATCCCGCGCATGACGAGCGCGGCATGAGCGCGGGGTATCGTCCGGGACGATGATGAGCGTGTGCCTGCCGGCCGGCGCTCATGGTGTCATTCCAATGGCCGTCAGGTCTTGGCAGAACTTTGTCCACGCCTCGTCCGGCAGCATGTAGTTTGACTGCCTCTGATCGGCTACTCTGGAGAACTGAGAGCCGAGAATGAGCTTGGCCCTCGCCAGGCTGTCGGTCGCATCCGCCTTGCGGCCGAGCCGATACTCCGCGGCCGCCTTGAGGAGAAGCGTGAATCCCGTCGCAAGCGTGGGGGTCGCACCGTCCAGGACGCGCTCGAACAGGACCAGAGCCTCCGCAGTGTCTCCCTGCGCGAGGCGCAGGGTCGGCAATCGGTCGTCGCTCGGCAGATCCTTGTCGCCGAGGATATAACGAGCCGCGAGATCGAGATCGCCGCGCTGGAGCAGGATTTCTCCGTAGAGTTGCGAGAGATACCCATAGGTCGGAGCGCGCTCCAGGGCGCGCGCGATCGTTTCCTGAGCCTGGGAGAGGCGGTTCTGCGAGGCGAGCATGAGCGCCCGATACGACAGGAAGACGACGTTCAGCGGATCGATCCGAAGGACATCCTCGATCAGCGTTTCGGCCTGCTTGGCAAGATTCTGTCCCTGCCGAGCCGGAGTTCTGAGCAATCTCTGCGTCGATAGGAAAGAGAGAAACGCTTTCGCGGCATTGGACGGATGGGCGGCTGGCTGGTTGAGCAACGCGATCGCGCGATCGAGATCGTCGACGTTGTCCAGGTCGCGAACCGCGACATGCGCATCGATCAGCAGATCCAGGGCGTCTCTCGGCGTGTGGTGCCGCAACACCTTCTCCCCTGCGAAGATCGCCGCCCGGAACCTGCCCGCGAGAACGATCGCCAGGGATTGATGCTCGGGGAAGGGTAGGCCGGTCGGCGTCGTCGCGGTTTCGGCGTCGATCTCCCGCCAATCCGGGGCTTGGAGCAGACGCAAGGTGGCGATGGTGTCCGCGCCGCTGATCGCGACCGACCCCATGATCCGAAAATGCGTCTGCGATTGTCCCGAACCCGCCGGCGTGATGACGAGATCCTCGTAGCGCCTGAAATGAGTCGCGATCTCGGTTTCGTAGAGCTTGGCGAGCGCCTGGCTTGCACCGCTGCCGTCGATCGACTCGAAATGCGCGATCTCGGTCGTCAGCCTCAGATCCTGTCGACCGGGGAATTTCGCGACGATTGGCCAAAGCTCCGTGGTGATGATCGGCAGCGCCAGCAGGCTCGCCAGACCCAGCACGACCAGGCGGCGACGTGCGAAGGCGGGTGATGACCGGTCCGCGACCCGATCGACCGGGCCGGGAGGGCGATCGTCGATGTCGCCGACGAATCGATATCCCTGCCCAGGAACGTTGACGATCAAACCCTGGCCCTTCTGGTCGTCGAGCGCTCGTCGCAGATTGCAGATCTGCACCGACAGGTTGTTCTCCCCGACCGTCACGCCGCGCCAGACGTGGGCGACGAGCTCGTCGCGCGTTACAACGCGATCGTGGTGACGGACCAGGAATTCGAGGATGTCAAAGGCACGCGCGCTGATCGCGACCGGCTTTTCGTCAGCCAGGACCAGCCGTCGGTCCGGCAGAAGTTTGAAGCGCCCGAAAGCGAAACTCTCCATCCTGGCGCGCTCCGGCGTCGGCACCATCGTCCAGCGTCGGGCGGCAGGCTAGTCCAAATTCCTGTGGTTTCAAGCGTTCTTTGTTGTGATGCTGAAATAACGCTGCTTGCACCTGGAGGACTCGCGACGCCGCCAGTTTGTTCTTTGAAAAGAAAGGATTTATTTTCATTTAGGGGCTTTAGCAGCGATTGATTATCGGCCGTTCGGCAGGGGGGTTACGGCGATCTGGTGTTCAACCCAGTGAAGGTTTTCGCCATGTCCCTCTCTCCCGTGTTCCGCACCATAGCCGGCCCGGTGCTCGCCGGCCTGCTGTTCCAGTCGCTGCCGGGGCTGGCATCCGCCGCCCGCGCCCAGCCTCCCGGACGGAGCGACGAGCAGGTGGTCGCCGCCGGCTCCGACGAGACCGACCAGCAGGTCGAAATCGTCAGCACCCGCGGCTACGACCTGGCCAGCGTCGACGGCCAGGCGCAGATGATGCGGCGCATCGAGCGCTCGGTCCGCCGCGTCTGCCGAATCGACGATCTCGGCTCCTTCGCCGAGCGTTCCGCCTACGACGCCTGCAGCGACCGGAGCCGCGCAGACGCCGCCTCCCAGCTCCGGGTCCTGGTGGCGAAGGCCGACGGTGCCGGCCAGGTCCAGGTGGCCAGCGCCGGCCAGCCCTGACCGGCTGCCCGTCTCGCAACCCGCCCGGCAGGCGCTGCTTGCCGGACGGGGTCGCAGGCTCTATAGGATGCGGTTCCCCAGTTATTGAATACGGAGGCTGGCCGCATGGCGCGCGTCACCGTCGAAGATTGCGTCGAACGAGTTCCCAACCGCTTCGAGCTTGTCCTGCTCGCCGCCCAGCGCGCGCGCAACCTCAGCCGCGGCGAGGAACTGACTGTCGATCGCGACAACGACAAGAACCCGGTCGTCGCGCTGCGCGAGATCGCCGAGGAGACCGTCGATCTGAGCCGCCTGCACCAGGACCTGGTGAAGTCGCTGGCCCGTGCGCCCGAGCCGGAGCCGGCCGACGAGGAGGTGCTCGACCTCATCCCGACCGACCAGAACATCTTCGGTCTGCAGGACGTCTCGGCAGAGGAAGAGGCTGGCGCGATGGGCACAGAGCTGTCGCCTGAGGAGCTCGAGGCCGCCATCGAGGCGGAGCTCGGCGGCCGCGCGCGCCGGTAGGAGCGGGAATGTGGCCGGGAGCTGACGACAGGCTCGGCACTCCCGGACGTCTCACGCCTGCGGCCCATGCGCCGGACGGGCCGGTCAACGGCCCGGTCCCGGTCGCCGCCGACAAGGCTTCGCTGCTCGCGGTGCCGATCAGTTGCGCCGGCCTGATCCGCCGCGTCAGGTCCTACGATCCCAACGCCGATACCGCCATCATCGAGCGCGCCTTCGAGGTCGCCCGGACCGCCCACGCCACCCAGGTGCGCGACAACGGCGATCCCTACATCACCCATCCGCTCGCCGTGGCCGGCATGCTGGCCGGTTTCCGGCTCGACGTCGCCAGCATCTGCACCGCGCTGCTGCACGATACGGTCGAGGATACCGGCCTGACCCTGGCCCAGCTCGAGGCGCAGTTCGGCCCGACCATCGGCGCTCTGGTCGATGGCGTCACCAAGCTGACCCGGCTGGAGCTGCAGTCCGACCGCACCAAGCAGGCGGAAAATTTCCGCAAGCTGGTGCTGGCGATGAGCCGCGACATCCGCGTGCTGGTGGTCAAGCTGGCCGACCGCCTGCACAACATGCGCACGCTGCATTACGTCCAGGAGCAGCATCGCCGCCAGCGCATCGCCGCCGAGACCATGGACATCTACGCGCCGCTCGCCGGCCGAATCGGCATGGACAAGGTCAAGACCGAGCTGCAGAACCTGTCCTTCCAGGAGCTCGAGCCCGAGCACAACGCCTCGATCCGCGCCCGCCTGAACTATCTGCGCGGCCAGGGCGCCGACGTGATCGAGGAGGTTCGCAGCGAGCTGGTGCGGCTGTGCGCCGAGGCCGGGGTGCCGAACGCCGAGGTCACCGGACGGGAGAAGTCGCCCTTCTCGATCTGGGAGAAGATGCAGAAGCGCAACGTCGCTTTCGAGCAGCTCTCCGACATCATGGCGTTCCGGGTCATGGTTCCGTCCCGGGAGAGCTGCTACGTGGCGCTTGGCGCGGTGCATGCCGCCTACCCGGTGATCGCCGGCCGCTTCAAGGACTACATCTCCACCCCCAAGGCCAACGGCTATCGCAGCCTGCATACCGGGGTGACGCTGCGCCAGCCGCGCAACCAGAAGATCGAGGTGCAGATCCGCACCCCGGAAATGCACGACGTGGCGGAGAACGGCGTCGCCGCACACTGGTCGTACAAGGGGCTCGGCGAGGACGCGACGGCGCCGACCCGCAAGCTGCGCTGGGTGCAGGACCTGCTGGAGATCCTGGAGAACAGCCAGGCGCCGGACGAATTCCTCGAGAACACCAAGCTCGAGCTCTACCAGGACCAGGTGTTCTGCTTCTCGCCCAAGGGCCAACTGATCCCGCTGCCGCGTGGCGCCACCCCGGTCGACTTCGCCTATGCGGTGCACAGCCAGATCGGCGATGGCTGCGTCGGCGCGAAGGTGAATGGCCGGCTGATGCCGCTGCGCCACGAGCTGCAGAACGGCGACCAGGTCGAGATCATGACCGCGCGCGGCGGCACCCCGTCGCCGGCCTGGGAACGCTTCGTCGTCACCGGCAAGGCCAGGGCACGGATCAGGCGCTACGTCGCCGCCCAGGCCCGCCAGGGCCATATCGACGCCGGCCGCGCCGCCCTGGCCAAGGCGTTCCGACAGGAAGGCGTCGACGGTTCGGAAAAGGTGCTGGACGGCGCGCTGAAGCTGCTCAAGCAGGCCAGCCGCGACGATCTCTATGTCGCGGTCGGCAACAACAATCTCGGCGCCAAGGAGGTGGTGCAGGCGATCTATCCTGAGCTGCGCCAGGCGCCGCGCGGCCCGCGCATGATCCCGGGCCTGCCGCAGCGCGCCGCCCCCAGGCCGGCCAATGCGCCCGGCGGCGGCAGCATGGCGCTGGTCGGCCTCGGCGCCGGCGTCGCCACCCATTTCGCCGGCTGCTGCCACCCGTTGCCGGGCGACAAGATCGTCGGCATCGTCGCCACCGGCAAGGGCATCACCGTGCATACCGCCGGCTGCCAGACGCTGGAGAGCTTCGCCGCCACCCCGGAACGCTTCCTGGACATCGACTGGGACTACGACTCGATCGGACGCGGCCGGGGCACCGAGACCCATGTCGGCCGGATCAACGTGATCGCCACCAACGAGCCCTCGGTCCTGGCGACCCTCACCAACACCGCGTCGCGTCACGAGGGCAGCGTGATCAACCTCAAGATCGTCAACCGCCAGTCCGACTTCATGGAGATCCTGGTCGATGTCGAAGTGCGCGACCTGCGCCATCTCTCCTCGGTGATCGCCGGGCTGCGCTCGGCGGGCGGCATAACCCAGGTCGAGCGCGCCCGATCTTGAGCCCGGGCGATCGGCAAGGCGGCCGGACATGAGCGTGATCATCGGCCTCGGCACCGATCTGTGCGACATCCGCCGGATCGAGAAGGTCATGGCGCGGCACGGCCAGCGCTTCCTCGAACGGTGCTTCACCGCTTCCGAGCGCGCCCGGGCCGAGCGCCGCACCGCGTCGTTGCGTCCGGCGACCTACGCCAAGCGCTGGGCGGCCAAGGAAGCCTGCGCCAAGGCGCTCGGCACAGGCTTCTCGCACGGCGTGTTCCACGGCGACATGGGGGTGGTGAACCTGCCCACCGGACAGCCGACCCTGGTCCTGACCGGCGGCGCGCTGACCCGGCTGCGCCTGCTGATGCCGGACGGGTATCACCCGTCCCTGTTGCTGACGCTCACCGACGAGCCGCCCTACGCCTTCGCGCAGGTGATCATCCAGGCCGTGCCGCCGGGCTGAACCGCCGCTTTGGAGTTGATCGCCGACGATCATCTCGGCTAATCCCGAAATGAAACGCCGGCGAAGACCGGCAAACACGGAAAATGCCGGCAAAGACCGGCAGGCGCGATCAGCGTGTCGGGATGGTCGGAGGAACGGGTTCATGGGGTACGGGATCGAGTCCCGTCCGGCGGCACCAGGCCGCACTCCTCTGTTCGGCGTGCTTCGCCTGTCGATGGCGCTGGTCGTCGTCCTGGTCCATCTGACCTGGTCGCCCCGTGTGGTGCCGTTCGGCATCTGCGCCGTGATGGTGTTCTTCATGGTGTCCGGCTATGCGATGAGCGCCCTGGCAAAGGACTGGCGCTTCATGGAGCGCGGCCGGATCGGCGGCTACATGCTCGACCGCGTGGCCCGGATCATGCCGCAATATCTGTTCTGGCTGGTCGTCGCCTTCGTCCTGGCATCCGAGGGCGCCTGGCCGCCCTGGACCGCGACGGTGCCGCTCGACCTGCCCAACTTCCTGCTCAACGCCAGCCTGATGCCGGTGATGCTCGGCCGCGTGCTGCCGATCGGCTTCCATTCCCCGCTCATCCCGCAGGCCTGGACGCTCGGAACGGAGATGGTGTTCTACGCGCTGCTGCCGGTGCTGCTGTTCAGCAGGCGGCTGGCGCTGTGCCTGACGCTGCTGTCCCTGGCGGTGTTCGCCGCCGCCGTGCTCGACGCGATCCCGCTCTTCACCTTCGCCTATATCGCGCCCTGCGGGACACTGCCGTTCTTCGTCCTCGGCCACGCCCTGTATCGCCGCGACCTGCGCCTCGCCGGCATCATCGTCGTCCTCGCCCTGGCGCCGCTGCTGCTCTCCGCGCTGCGCGGCACGCTCGGCCATCATCCCGGCCTGAACGTCGATACCGGCCTGCTGCTCGCCGTGCTGGCCGGCCCGGCGATCCTGCTGTTCGTCGAACGCGGCGTGCGGTTTCCCAAGGGTCTCGACCGGCTGTTCGGCGACCTGGCGTTCGGCGCCTACCTCTCGCACGATGCGATGATCGGCCTGCTGCTGTGGCTGCATCAGCCGGAGCGCGTGATCTATGGCGGCACCCTGCTGCTCGCCCTGGTCAATGGCTGGGTCGGCTGGACCCTGATCGACCGGCCGATCGCCGCCTGGCGCCGCCGCCGGCGGCAGCCCGGCGTCGGGCTCGTCGACGTTCCGGCGATGGTCGCCGAGGTCGCGGCTTCGGTGAGCGCCGAGGTCGCCGCGGTGGCGGCTCCAGCGGTCCCGGGCTGATCCGCGCCGCTGCGGCCGGGCGATCCCGGCCGGTTTTGCCGCGTCGCTTGACAGCGCCGGTCCGCCCCGGCTTGATCCGCCACCTTCCGGGCCCTGGGCGCCGGAGATGACCTTGCCGCTCCGGCGCTGCCTCGGCGCCGCCTCGGACCCGGCGCAGATCGGACGCAGCCGCCGCATGAACCAGTCCAAGAAAGCGCGCCGGGACCGGCCCGCCTCGACCGTCGCCCAAGGCTCCGGAATGGGCGCCGGTCTCGGCGAGACCGTCCGCACCGTCGTCTATGCATTGCTGATCGCGGTGGTGGTGCGGACCTTCGCCATCGAGCCGTTCAACATTCCCAGCGGCTCGATGATCCCGACCCTGCTGGTCGGCGATTATCTGTTCGTCGCCAAGCCGTCCTACGGCTATTCGCACTTCTCCTTTCCGTTCTCGCCGGACCTGTTCTCCGGGCGCATCCCGGACGTGCTGCCGCATCGCGGCGACGTGGCGGTGTTCCGCAACACCCGCGACACCACGGTCGACTACATCAAGCGCATCGTCGGCCTGCCCGGCGACCATATCCAGGAGCGCGACGGCCAGCTCTACGTGAACGGCGTGCTGGTGCCGCGCACCGACGAGGGCGACTACGTGGCCATCGACGAGCAGGGCCGGCAGCTCGCCGGCCGGCTCTACACCGAGGCGCTGCCCGGCAGCGGCGGCCGCGGCCCGGTTCGGCACCAGATCCTGAGCATGACCAGCGAGGGCTTCGCCAACAACACGCCGGAGTATGTCGTGCCGGCGGGCTACTTCTTCGCCATGGGCGACAACCGCGACGACAGCGCCGACAGCCGCTTCATGGACGATCTCGGCTACGTGCCGATGGAGAACCTGATCGGCAAGGCGGAGATGATCTTCTTCTCGATCGACTCCACCCACCCGGCCTGGCAGTTCTGGCAATGGCCGATGGAGATCCGCTGGGGCCGGCTCGGCCACTGGGTCCATTGAACGACGTCCCCGCGACACGCGAGACCGGCGCCGACGATCCCCTGACAGGAATCGAGCAGACGGTCGGCTGGCGGTTCGCCAGGCCGGCGCTGCTGCGCGAGGCGCTGACCCATCGCTCCGCCGCGCACGAGGCGCAGAGCCTGGCCAGCACCCGGGCCGGCGGCCGCAAGGGCCGTCGTCCGGCGCACAAGGGCCAGGGCTCGAACGAGCGGCTGGAATTCATCGGCGACCGCGTGCTCGGGCTGCTGATGGCGGAATGGCTGATCGAGCGTTTCCCGGACGAGCAGGAGGGTCAGCTCGGCCCCCGGCTGGCGCATCTGGTGTCGCGCACCGCGCTGGCCGGCATCGCCGCCGCGCTGGGCTTCCGCGAGGCGCTGGAGGTGGCGCCGCACGAGGAGCGCGCCGGCATACGCGACGCCGCCAACGTGCTGGCCGACAGCGTCGAGGCGGTGCTGGGCGCGCTCTATCTCGATGGCGGACTCGACCCGGCCCGGGCCTTCGTGCGCCGCGCCTGGGGCGACATCATGACCGCGCAGGCGCTGCCGCCCAAGGACGCCAAGACGGCGCTGCAGGAATGGCTGCTCGGTCGCGGCCTGAAGCTGCCGGTCTATGTGCTGGAGGCCGCCGACGGCCCGTCGCACGCGCCGCATTTCACCATCCGCGTCGAGGCGGCCGGCCGGTCCGCCACCGGCGAGGCCGGCGCCAAGCGCGTCGCCGAGAGCCTCGCCGCCGCATCCCTGCTGAGGCAACTGCAATGACCGAGACCCACCGCCAGGAGCGCTGCGGCTTCGTCGCCATCGTCGGCGCGCCGAATGCCGGCAAATCCACCCTGCTGAACCGACTGACCGGGGCCAAGCTGTCGATCGTCAGCCCGAAGGCGCAGACCACGCGCTTCCGGGTGCTGGGCATATTGATGCGCCAGGCCGCCGGCACCGCGGCGCAGATCCTGCTGGTCGACACGCCCGGCATCTTCAAGCCGAAGCGCAAGCTCGACCGCGCCATGGTCGCCGCCGCCTGGACCGGCGCCGAGGATGCCGACATCACCCTGCTGCTGGTCGACGCGCAGAAGGGGCTCACCGACCAGGTGCAGGCGATCGCCGACCGTCTGCGCACCACCAAGCGCCGCACCTGGCTGGTGCTGAACAAGACCGACGCGGTCGAGCGCGGCCAGTTGCTGCCGCTGACCAAGGCGCTGTCGGACCTGGTGGCGTTCGAGCACGTGTACATGGTCAGTGCCCGCAAGGGCGACGGGCTCGACGACCTGCTCGACGCGCTGGCGCTGGCGCTGCCGGAGAGCCCGTTCCTCTATCCCGAGGACGACCTGACCGACCTGCCGGACCGTCTGCTGGCGGCCGAGCTGGTGCGCGAGCAGATCTTCCTGCAGACCCAGGAGGAGATCCCGTATTCCTGCACCGCCGAGACCGAGAGCTTCCAGGAGAAGCCGGACGGCTCGGTGCGCATCGAGGTGACGATCTATGTCAGCCGCGCCGGCCACAAGGCGATCCTGATCGGCGAGAAGGGCAGCCGCATCAAGCAGATCGGCGAGAAGGCCCGGCACGGCCTGTCGTCGCTGCTGGAGCGCCCATGCCATTTGTTCCTGAACGTCAAGGAACGCGCCGGCTGGGACGAGGAGGGTGCCCGGCTGCGGGCGATCGGGCTGGAGAATCTGGATTGAGGGCTTGGCAGATCATACCGTTTCTGTAACGGTATCGTTGAATGCAGGACACATCCGCGAGCGTTTCAACATACTCGACTGTCCTAGCGTGCTCCGGGCCGTTTGACGCATAATCACGCGTAAATTAATTTGCTATTGGTGTAGGCCGGATTAATGGCAATCCTTCGCAAAATAATCACGTTGGTCGTTTTGGTGATTTTGCCAAGATATGCTGTCGGCGCGACTATCGACGTCTATGGGACATGGGAGCCCTTTTCGATTTCGGCTCGCTCGGTCACCGGGCCGATCACTGTTACGCCGGATCTTCTGATCATCCATGGCGAGATGCGTCTACAATTACGTCATCCGCTGCTGATCACGTATCAAGCCCCGGTGATCGAGCAGACGGATGCGATCAGTTTCGACGTGGACGGTCTGTCGTTGAAACCTCTGATTCACGGGAATACTCTGTGCCGATCCGCGGTGAGGCAGGCCGTCTTTTATCTCCGTGAGGACGGCTATCTGGTCATGGTGTTGTCCGAACGCGGACGACCAGCCATGAATTCTCGTTACGATCGATGCGGCGAATACACGTACGAGAGGAGTCGCGATCGGAAGGCGGGTGACGAGTTTGTCCGCATCGACCGATCAGCCGGAGAACGATTCGTCTCGCGTTGCCGACACCGGGAACGCGTCCGGGCCGTCCCCTGGGCAGTGCGACTGAAGCCGGCGCCCTGGGAGAGACAGGACAGGCTGACCTGGCTCGGCTGAGGTTGCGGCGCCGGGCGGCGCCGAATGGGATCGCCGGTCGCGGAGGCTGCAGAGCGTGCCTCTGGGGCGACCGGATGCGCCGCGTGCTTGTCGCCGCCCCACCCGGGCTTTATGACGGGCGCGCCGCACCTGACCCAGAGGATGAATGACCGTACCCACCGCCCAGCCCAGTGCCGACGCGGCCGCGACCAAGGGCGTGGCGCCCTATCGTCGCGTCCTGCTGAAGGTCTCCGGCGAGGCGCTGATGGGCGAGGGCAGCTTCGGGCTCGATCCCGAGACCGTGAACCGGATCGCCGCCGACGTCGCCAGCGTGCATGCGATGGGCATCGAGGTCGGGCTGGTGATCGGCGGCGGCAACATCTTCCGCGGCATCGCCGCCGCCGCCCGCGGCATGGACCGGGCCCAGGGCGACTATGCCGGCATGCTGGCCACCGTGATCAACGCGCTGATGATGCAGAACGCGCTGGAGAAGGCCGGCGTCGATACGCGGGTCATGTCGGCGATCCAGATGCCCGGCATCGCCGAGCCCTACATCCGCCGCCGCGCGGTGCGGCACATGGAGAAGGGCAGGGTGGTGATCTTCGCCGCCGGCACCGGCAACCCGTTCTTCACCACCGACACCGCCGCCGCCCTGCGCGCCGCGGAGATGGACTGCTCCGCGCTGTTCAAGGGCACCCAGGTGGACGGCGTCTATTCCGACGACCCGCGCAAGAACCCGGACGCCACCCGCTACGACGAGCTGACCTATCTCGACGTGCTGTCGCAGGACCTCAACGTGATGGATGCGTCCGCCATCAGCCTGGCGCGCGAGAACAACCTGCCGATCATCGTCTTCAACATCCACATGCCGGGCGCCTTCGCCAAGGTGATGCAGGGCGAGGGCCGCTTCACCCGGATCGTCGACCCTGCCTGACACCGGCCCGATCGCGCCCGATCGTCCGACGCATACCCGGAGTATTGTTACGTGGCTGACCAGAACGCGCTGACCGAGGACCTGACCCGACGCATGGATGGCGCGCTCGAGACCCTGCGACGCGATTTCGCCGGCCTGCGCAGCGGCCGCGCCAGCCCGGCCCTGCTCGAGCCGGTCCGCGTCGAGGCCTATGGCGGCGAAGTGCCGCTCACCCAGGTCGGCTCGATCGCCGTGCCCGAGGCCCGCATGCTGACCGTCCAGGTCTGGGACCGCACCCTGGTCGGCGCGGTCGAGCGGGCGATCCGCGATGCCGGGCTCGGCCTCAATCCTGGCTCGGACGGGCAGACCGTGCGGGTGCCGATCCCGATGCTGACCCAGGAGCGACGCCTGGAACTGGCCAAGGCCGCCGGCCGCTACGCCGAGAACGCCAAGATCGCCGTGCGCGGCGTGCGTCGCGACGGCATGGACCAGGTCAAGGGCTTCGAGAAGAAGGGCGAGATCAGCGAGGACGACGTCAAGGACTGGTCGGACGTGGTGCAGAAGCTGACCGACAGCTACGTCAAGCGAATCGACGAGAGCCTCGCGGACAAGGACCGCGAGATCAAGCAGGTCTAGACAGATTGTCAGAGACGGAACCCGTTCTGCCCAGACTGGCGGTGGCGCTGGCGACCGAGGAGCCGGGCGCGCGCCCTCCGGAGCATGTCGCCATCATCATGGACGGCAACGGCCGCTGGGCCGGCCAGCGCCGGCTGCCGCGCGTCGCCGGCCATCGCGCCGGCGCGCAGGCGGTGCGCCGCTGCATCAAGGCGGCGATCGAGCATCGGGTGCGCTGGCTGACGCTGTACGCCTTCTCCAGCGAGAACTGGCGCCGCCCGCCGGACGAGGTCACCGACCTGACCGCGCTGCTGCGGCATTATCTGCGCAGCGAGATCGCCGAACTGCATCGCGAGGGCGTCCGGGTGCGGGTGATCGGCGAGCATTCCCGCTTCGGCCCGGAGATCCGCGCCGAGCTGGAGGCGGCCGAGCGCCTGACCGTCGGCAACAGCCGGCTCACCCTGGTGATCGCGCTTTCCTATGGGGCGCGCGCCGAGATCCTGAATGCGGCGCGCCAGATCGCCGCCGCGGTGCAGGCCGGGCGGCTGACCCCGGACTCGCTCGACGAGGCGGGGTTCGCCCGGTTCCTCTCCACCGACGGCATCCCCGACCCGGACCTGGTGATCCGCACCAGCGGCGAGTGCCGGCTGTCGAATTTCCTGCTCTGGCAGTCGGCCTATGCCGAGCTGGTGTTCCTGGACGTGCTCTGGCCGGACTTCGACGGCGCGCATTTCGCCGATGCGCTATCGCTGTTCCACCGGCGGGAGCGGCGCTTCGGTGCGCGCCCTGGCTGACATGGCCCAGCTCCAGCCCGCCTCGATCGTGACGCCGGGCCGCAACTGGCGCGATCTGCGCACCAGGCTGCTGTCCGCGCTGCTGCTGGCGCCGCTCGGACTGGTCTGCATCTGGGTCGGGGGCGCGCTGTTCGCTTCGTTGCTGCTGGTGCTGCTGGCCGGCGCAGGGTTCGAATGGGCCGGATTGCTGCGGCTGAAGCCCGGCTCGATCCGCGGCGTCGTTCTGATGGCCTGGCCGGCGATCGCCTGTCTGGCGGCGCTCACCACCGGCCAGTGGCGCGAGGCGGTGCTGATGCTCGCCGCCCCGATCCTGCTCGGGCCGCTGGTCGCCGCGGGCTCGCTGGCGATCGGCCTGGCCGGGCTGTCGCTGCTCTGGCTGCGCCAGACCGGCGGTTCCGGCGGGTCCGGCTGGCAGGCGGGCGATGGCGACGCCGTCCTGTTCGTGGTGCTGGTGGTGATCGCCAGCGACAGCGCCGCCTACCTGGCCGGGCGCGCCATCGGCGGCCCGAAGCTCGCCCCCTCGATCTCGCCCGGCAAGACCCGCTCCGGCTCCGCCGGCGGCCTGCTCGGCGCCGGACTGGTCGGCGCGCTGCTGGCCTGGCTGCTGCCGGTCCCGCCTGGCATCGCCGCCGCCGCAGTGCTGGCGCGCGGCCTGGGCGCCGGCCTGCTGCTCGGCCTGGTCGCCCAGGCCGGCGACCTGGCGGAAAGCGCCTTCAAGCGACGCTGCGGCGTCAAGGATTCCGGCCGGCTGATCCCCGGCCATGGCGGGCTGCTCGACCGGTTCGACGGCCTGCTGGCCGCCGCGCCGATCGCGGCCCTGCTGTCGCTCGCCTCGCCTGTCGGCACCGGATTCTGGTACGCAGGCCTCACCACCGTCCCGGCCGACAGCGCCGGCGCGTCCAGGACATACTGAGATGAAGAGCGTCACCATCCTCGGCAGCACCGGCAGCATCGGCGCCAGCACCGTCGATCTGCTGCTGCAGGATCCCGGGCGCACCCGCGTGGTGGCGCTGGTCGGCGGCCGCAACGTCGCGCTGCTGGCGCAGCAGGCGGTGGCGCTGCGTGCGGCACATGCGGTGATCGCCGACGAGAGCCTGCTGCCGGCGCTGCGCGACCATCTCGAGGGTACCGGCATACGCGCCTCGGCCGGTCGACAGGCGGTCTGCGACGCGGCGGCGGAACCGGCCGACTGGACCATGGCGGCGATCACCGGCGCCGCCGGCCTGGCACCGACGCTGGAGGCCGTGCGCGGCGGGCGGACCATCGCGCTCGCCAACAAGGAGGCGCTGGTCTGCGCCGGAGACGTCATGCTGCGCGCGGTCGCCGAGGCCGGCGCCACGCTGCTTCCGGTCGATTCCGAGCACAACGCCATCTTCCAGGCGATGGCCGACCGTCAGACCGACCGGATCGACAAGATCGTGCTGACCGCGTCGGGCGGCCCGTTCCGCACCGCCTCGCACGACGAGATGGAGCGGGCCGGGCCGGAGACCGCGCTGCGTCATCCGGTCTGGTCGATGGGCGCCAAGATCAGCATCGATTCCGCCACCATGTTCAACAAGGGCCTCGAGGTGATCGAGGCCGCCCGCCTGTTCGACCTGCCGGAGGAGCGCATCGACGTGCTGGTGCATCCGCAATCGGTGGTGCACGGCATGGTGCACTATGCCGACGGGTCGGTGCTGGCCCAGCTCGGCGCGCCCGACATGCGGATCCCGATCGCCCATGCGCTGGCCTGGCCGGGGCGGATCGCCACCAGCAGCCCGCGGCTCGACCTCGCCCAGCTTGCGACGCTGAGCTTCGAGGCGCCGGACCCGGTCCGCTTCCCCGCCCTGCGGCTGGCCCGCGCCGCGCTCAAGGCCGGCGGCGCCGCGCCGGCGATCCTGTCGGCGGCGAACGAGATCGCGGTCGAGTCGTTCCTGCAGCGCGGGATCGGCTTCCTGGATATCGCCAGGCTGGTCGAGACGGTGCTCGACCGGCTCGGCGCGCAGAGCGCCGACACGCTCGACTCGGTGCTGCACTGGGACGCGGAGGCGCGTCGCGCGGCGACCGCGTGGATCGCCGCGCGCCCGGCCGGCGCCACCACCCGCGCCGCCTGAAGGAGCCGGACCATGCACGATCTGTTGCGGACCGTTCTCGCCGCCGCCCTGGTCCTGGGGGTGCTGGTGTTCGTCCACGAGCTCGGACACTACCTGGCGGCGCGCTGGCGCGGCGTGCATGTCGAGGTGTTCTCGATCGGCTTCGGCAAGCCGCTGCTGCGCTGGCGCGACAAGGTCGGCACCGAGTGGCGTGTCTGCATCCTGCCGGTCGGCGGCTACGTCAAGCCGCACGGATTCGAGGGGCCGGAGGAGGCCACGCCGGAGATGAAGGCGGGCTGGATGGCCGGCCGCACCTTCCACGACAAGCCGGTGCTGAGCCGGGCGATCGTCATCGCCGCCGGACCGGTGTTCAACTTCCTGCTCGCCATCGTGCTGTTCGCCGGCGTGTTCCTCGCCACCGGCAAGCCGGCGGAGCAGTCCGACATCGCCGCGATGCCGCCGGTGATCGGCGACGTGATGCCGGACAGCCCGGCCGCCCGGGCCGGTCTAAAGCCCGGCGACCTGATCGAGACCGTCGACGGCGCGTCGATCGCCAGCTTCGGCAACCTGCAGCGCCTGGTCTCGGTCAGTCCTGGCCGGACGGTGCATCTGACCGTCGAGAGGGACCACGCGCAGCGCGACCTGGACGTCACGCTGGGCAGCGTGCCGGCCGGCGGCCGCAAGGCGGGCCAGCTCGGCGTGTTCGCGCAGATCCCGCCGCCGCATCGCGTCGGGCCGATCGAGGCGCTGATCGCCGCCACCCGCTACACCTGGCTGGTAATGGTGAGCTGGGTTGCCGGGCTGTGGCAGATGATCACCGGCCACGTCGCCGCCTCGCAGCTCGGCGGCACGCTCAGGATCGCGCAGATGTCCGGCCAGTTCGCCGCCGCGGGCACCGCCAGCCTGGTCAGCTTCATGGCGATCCTGTCGATCAATCTCGGTCTGGTGAACCTGCTGCCGATCCCGATCCTCGATGGCGGCCGGCTGGTGTTCTACGCGATCGAGGCGCTGCGCGGCCGTCCGGTGTCGCGGGTGGTGCAGGAGATCGGCTTTCGCGCCGGATTCGCGCTGATCGCCACGGTCTTCCTGTTCGCCACCATCAACGATCTGACCCAGTTCGGCCTGTTCGGCTGGCTGCGGCACGCCGTCGGCGGGTCGTGAGGCGCAGGCTGGGCGAAGCCTGGGCGAAGGCTGGGCGAAGGTTGGGCGCTTGCGCTGTCGGCAGGTATTCGGGTAGCTCCGCGATCACAAGTGGTTCCAATCGGTTCGTTCAGGGCTCCGGCCCGGGGAACCGTTATGGAACCGCCAAGCGAGTGGCGATCCCCGACCGGGGAAAGCGCTTCTGGGGGATGGGTCATCTTGTCCGGTAAACGTTCTGCGCTGCTCGCTTCGGCCTGCCTGATTCCCTTCGCCCCGATCGCGACCGGCGTCGCCTTCGCCCAGACGCCGGCTGCCCCGGCCTCGAGTGCCCAGGCCTCGAGTGCCCCGGCCTCGGGTGGGCACGCCCCGGTGGCGCACCACCGCGCCGCCCACGGCCGGGCCCCGGTCCGCCAGTCCGCCGACGCGGTGCCGACCGGCGGCACGATCCGGTCGATCCGGGTGCAGGGCAACGAGCGAATCGAGACCGGCACCATCCTGTCCTACCTGGTGGTGCAGGCCGGCGAGCCGTTCAACCAGGAGGAGCTCGACCGCAGCCTCAAGACGCTGTACGCCACCGGCCTGTTCCGCGACGTGACGCTGCACCGCACCGCCGACACGCTGGTGGTGGTGGTGGTGGAGAACCCGATCGTCAACCGCATCTCGTTCGAGGGCAACCACGCCGCCAAGGACGAGGACATCCGCAAGGAGATCGAGCTGCGCGCCCGGGCGGTCTACACCCCCGAGATGGCCAGCCGCGACCGGCAGAAGATCCTCGACCTCTATGCCCAGAAGGGC
>CAIMSN010000006.1 GCA_903844135.1 uncultured Rhodospirillales bacterium
CCTCGCCGCTGCCCACGGCATCCACCACGGCGCCGATCTGTTCGAGATGGCAGCGCAGCAGCGTCCTGAGATCGGCATGATCCTCGACGAGCAACACGCGCAGGACGGTGGCGGCCAGGGTCAAGCGGGTCATCCCGATGGCGATGCGACGGAGCGGAACAGGATCACGCCGGGCGGCGCGATGGCAAGAAACCGCGCACCGATCCGGTGCTTCGCGGAACGCGGGAAGCCGCGCCTCGCAGACGCCGGCCGGACCCCAGTCTGCGCCGTGATCCGCCGCTTCGACGATCCAGGGACGCGGCCTGCTCTATGCGCTCGGCTCGCCGCAGCGCCAGATGCAGAGACGCGCCGCGCCATGACGCCGTTCCGCCAGCAGCGTCGCCTCGGTGGGGGTCGTCTCCTCGGCGGCGATCTCGGCCACCACCAGCGCGTCCGGGCGCACCCAGCCCTGCCGGCACAGCGCCGACAGCGACGGCGCCACCAGGTCGCCGTTGTAGGGCGGATCGAGGAAGACCAGCCCGGCCTGGTCCCAGCCGGGTTTCGGGGGCGGCGGCCTGGTGGCGTCGCCGGCCACCACCAGGGTTCGATCCTGCATGCGGCAGGCGGCGATGTTGGCGGCGACGCAGGAGAGCGCGTGGCGATTGCGATCGAGGAACACCGCGCGCGCCGCCCCGCGCGACAGCGCCTCCAGCCCGAGCGCGCCGGTGCCGGCGAACGCGTCCAGCACCGTTCCGGACAGCGCGTCTCCCGCCCAGTCCGCATGCGCCAGCATGTCGAACAGCGCCTGCCGCACGCGGTCGGCGGTCGGCCTGGTGGTGGCGCGCGACGGCGCCACCAGGCCGCGGCCACGCAGGCTGCCTGCGACGATCCGCATCTCAGGCTTTCGGCAACTGCTCGCGCAGCACCTTGCCGGTTACCTCTTCCAATTCGGAACGCCCGAGATCGGCGAGCTGAAACGGGCCGTACGAGGTGCGGATCAGCCGGCTGACATGGAAGCCGAGGCTCATCATCACCCGCCTGATCTCGCGGTTGCGGCCCTCGCGCAGCGCCACCGTGATCCAGGCATTGTCGCCCTTGCGGCTGTCGAGACCGGCCTCGATCGGCCCGTAGCGAACCCCGTCCACCACCGGGCCGCGGGCGAGATCGGCCAACTGGCGTTCGTTGACGCTGCCGAACACCCGCACCCGGTAGCGGCGTATCCAGCCGTTCGAGGGCAGCTCGAGCTGGCGCGCCAGGGCGCCGTCGTTGGTCAGCAGCAGCAGCCCTTCGCTGTTGAGGTCGAGCCGCCCGACCGAGACCACGCGCGGCAGCCCGGGCGGCAGGGCGGCGAACACCGTCGGGCGGCCCTCCGGATCCTTGTGCGTGGTCACCAGCCCGTCCGGCTTGTGGTAGCGCCAGAGCCTGGTGCGGTCCGGCACGTCGACCACCCGGCCCGCCACCTGCACCACGTCGCCGTCCTGCACGAAGGTGGCGGGATGGTTCACCGGCTGGTTGTTGAGGCGGACCTTGCCGTCCAGCAGCAGCTTCTCGGCGTCGCGCCTGCTGGCGACCCCGGCGCGGGCCAGCCACTTGGCGATCCGCTCGCCGCGGCCGGTCCCGTCCGGGGCGTCGGCGCGGTCCGCCTGGCCGGTCTGTCCGGTCACGAGCGCGCCGCCGCGATCAGCGCCGCGAAGATGCGTCGGTCGCCCTGGTCGATCTCGAACTCCGGATGCCATTGCACACCGAGGCAGAAGCGGCGCGACGGATCCTCGATCCCCTCGATCACCCCGTCCGGCGCGGTGGCGTTGACCAGGCCCCGCCCGGGATCGCGCACCGCCTGGTGATGCGAACTGTTCACCTGCATGCAGGCGGCGTCGACGATGCCGGCCAGCATTGTTCCCGGTACCAGCGCTACGCGATGACCCGCCTGGTGCCGCGGGTTCGGCTGCTCGTGCGCCAGCGCGTCCGGCACGCTGTCGGGAATATGCTGGATCAGCGTGCCGCCGAGCGCCACCGCGAGCAGCTGCTGGCCGCCGCAGATTCCCAGAACCGGCATGTCGCGGGCCAGCGCGCCGCGCAGCAGCGCCAGCTCGGTCGCGGTGCGGTCGTGCTTGAGCGTCACCGTCTCGTGCCGGGCGCCGTCGCCATAGAGCTCCGGATCGACGTCGAACGCGCCGCCGGTGACGACGAGCGCATCGATCGCATCCAGCATCGCGTCGGCCAGCGCCGCCTCGTGCGGTAGCCCGAGCGGCAGGCCGCCCGCCTCTGCGAGCGCGCCCATGTAGTTCCGGCGCAGCGCATACCAGGGATAGGCGGAATAGGCCGGCTTTTCCCGCGTGCCAGCCGGTTCGCTGTCGAGGGTGACGCCGATTACGGGGCGGGTTCGCTTCATGCGGTCTGGTTAGAGCAATATCGTGCCGCGGGGAATTGAGGGGGACCGATGACGCCGATGCAGCGCGCGCTGGACCAGGCGAGGGCGGCCGCCGCGCGGGGCGAGGTTCCGGTCGGCGCGCTGCTGCTGGCGCCGGACGGACGGGTTCTGGCCGGTGCCGGCAACGAGGTGGAAGCGCGCCGCGACGCATCGGCGCATGCCGAGCTGCTGGTGATGCGCGCCGCCGCCGCGGCGCTCGGCCAGACCAGGCTGGAGGGCTGCACGCTGGTGGCGACGCTCGAGCCCTGCCCGATGTGCGCGGCGGCGGCGTCGCATTTCCGGGTCGCCCGGCTGGTGTTCGGCGCCTACGACCCCAAGGGCGGCGGCGTCGAGCATGGGCCCCGGCTCTACCACCAGCCAGGCTGCCTGCACCGGCCGGAATGGATCGGCGGCGTGTCGGAACGGGAGTCGGCGGCGCTGCTACGCGCCTTCTTCGGCGACCTGCGCCGTGCTCCGGGCAGCGAATGAAGCAGGTTTCATCGCCGGGTAGGGGTGGGTTGCGATGCGGGCGCCTATCGTGAACCGTATCGTCGACCGACCGTTACGGCGCTGATGCCGCCATCACATCACGGGAACACAATGACTGACGCCACGCAGACTTCTCTCTTCCGTCGCCTCCGCCAGGCCCGGGCGCCGCGCCTGGCCCTTTCCGCGGTGCTGATCGCCGGCACCGCGCTGGGCGGCGTCGCCATCGAGACCGGACGTGCACAGGCGCAGAACGCGATCCAGCCCAGCGGCATGGCCCAGAAGCTGCCCGATTTCGTCGATCTGGCGAAGCAGGTCCGCCCGGCGGTCGTCTCGATCACCTCGATGATCAAGGATGACGGCTCCGAAGAGGACGGCGATGGCGGCCAGGGCGGGGGTATGGGCGGGGGCATGGGCGGGGGCCAGCAGATGCCGTTCCCGTTCCCGTTCCCGTTCCAGATGCAGCCGCAGAATCGCGGCGGCCGCACCGTCGAGGCGCGCGGCTCTGGCTTCATCATTTCCGCCGACGGCTTCATCGTCACCAACAACCACGTGGTCAAGAACGCCACCTCGGTCAGCGTGACCCTCGACGACGGCACCGTGCTGAAGGCCCGGGTGATCGGCCACGATTCCGGCACCGACCTGGCGCTCCTCAAGGTCAAGCCGTCCAGCAAGCTGTCGTTCATCGGCCTCGGCGAGAGCGACGACGTGCAGCCGGGCCAGTGGGTGATCGCGGTCGGCAACCCGTTCGGCCTCGGCGGCTCGGTCACCGCCGGCATCGTCTCGGCGCGCGGCCGCGACATCGGCGACGGGCCGTACGACAGCTTCATCCAGGTCGACGCGCCGATCAATCGCGGCAACTCCGGCGGTCCGCTGATCACGCAGGACGGCAAGGTGGTCGGCGTCAACACCGCGATCCTGTCGCCGTCCGGCGGCTCGATCGGCATCGGCTTCGCGATCCCGTCCGACGTGGTCAAGAGCGTGGTGGCGCAACTCGAGAAGACCGGCCACGTCACCCGCGGCTATCTCGGCGTCACCGCGCAGGAGATCACCCCCGGCATGGCCAAGGCGCTGTCGCTGCCGAACCAGAACGGTGCGCCGGCGACCGGCGCCCTGGTGGCGAGCGTTTCCGACGGCAGCCCGGCGGAGAAGATCGGGCTGAAGCCCGGCGACGTGATCATCGCGCTGAACGGCCAGAAGATCGCCACGCCGCGCGATCTCGCGATCAAGGTCTCCGGCGTGGTGCCGGACAGCAAGGCGACCGTCACCTATCTGCGCAACGGCAGCAGCCAGACCGCCACAGCGACCATCGCCAACCTGTCCAAGCGTGGCGACAGCCAGGATGGCTCGACCGGCAACGGCGGCGGCGGCGGCGGCGGCTCGATCGGCGTGTCGCTGTCGAGCCTCACCCCCGACCTGCGCCAGCAGCTCGGCCTCGATGACGGGGTCAAGGGCGTGGTGGTGCGCCAGGTCAAGCCGGGCTCCGCGGCGGACCAGGCCGGCCTCGGGACCGGCGATGTGATCGTCGGGGTCGGCAACCAGAGCGTCACCACGCCGCACGAGGCGGTCGATGCGGTGCACGCCGCGATCAAGAACGGCGGCACCGTGGCGCTGCGGGTGCTGCATCAGGGCCAGATGCTGTTCGTCGCGATCACGCCGGACAGCAGCAGCAGCGGCTCCGGCGACAATGGCGACGACGGCAACGGCGATTCCGGCGGCAACTCCAGCGGCAACGGCGACAGCCAGCCGGGGTGAGTCCAGGCCGCTAACTCAGCAGCCTGATCCCGACCAGGGTCAGGATCGCCGCCAGCGCCGGTCGCAGCAGCGTTTCCGAGACCCTGGTGCCGATCAGGCTGCCGGCGATCACCCCAGGGATCGACCCGGCGATCAGCGACAGGAACAGGTGCCAGTCGACCGAGCCGATCCACCAATGGCCGAGGCCGGCGATCAGCGTCAGCGGGACCGCGTGGGCGATGTCCGAGCCCACCACCCGCGCGGTCGGCAGCTTGGGGTAGAGCAGGATCAGTGCCGTCACTCCGATCGCGCCGGCGCCGACCGACGAGATCGTGACGAACACGCCCAGATAGGCGCCTAGGATCACCGTCAGGATCGCCGCCCGGCGACCGCCCGGCATCAGGTTGCGTCGCTCCGCCCAGCGCATCAGCCAGTCCCGCAGGACCAGGCTGGCGGCGGTGAGCAGCAGGGCGAAGCCAAGCACCACCGACAGCAGATGGCCGGTGGCATGGTTCAGCGGCCCCATCGCCGAGAGCGCCCACAGCGTCGCCAGCGTGCCGGGCACGCTGCCGGCCGCCAGCAATCCGACCACGCGCCATTGCACCGTGCCGATCACCCCATGGACAAGCGTCCCGGCGGTCTTGGTGGTCGCGGCATAGAGCAGGTCGGTGCCGATCGCGGTGGCCGGATGGATGCGGAACAGCAGCACCAGGAGCGGCGTCATCAGCGACCCGCCACCGACTCCGGTCAGCCCGACCAGGAACCCGACGACGAGGCCGGACAGGGCATAGGCGAGCGAGATCGGCGCATGGGGCAAGGTGTGGCGGTCCTGAAGCGAGACGAGGCACGAAACAGCTTACCGCTTCGCGTGTCCATGCCGCCCCGGGTGGCATACCGGCACCGCGAGCGTATACCACCCCTACGTCACAGCGTTGGGAGCGAAGCGAGATGTCCACGACCGTCGGTGGGGTCGGATCCGACCCGGCATCGGTACTGTCCTCGGCGCCGGTGCCGGGTCGGACCTTTCTGATCTGCGGCCTCGCCAGCCTGGCCGGTCTGATGTTCGGCCTGGATATCGGCGTGATCGCCGGCGCCCTGGACTTCATCAAGAGAGCCTTCCAGGCCGACCAGCGCACCCAGGAATGGATCGTCAGCATCATGATGATCGGCGCCGCCGCCGGCGCCGCCGGAGCGGGCACGCTCTCCTACAAGCTCGGCCGCAAGCGCTCGCTGCTGATCGGCGCGGTCCTGTTCATCGCCGGCGCGGTGCTGTGCGCGTTCGCCGGATCGGTCGCCATGCTGATGGTCGGCCGCGTCATTCTCGGCCTGGCGATCGGCATCGTCGCCTTCACCGGTCCGCTCTACATCTCCGAGGTGGCGCCCCCGGCCTGGCGGGGCGCGATGGTCTCGCTCTACCAGCTCATGGTGACCATCGGCATCTTCGCCGCCTTCGTTTCCGACAGCCTGCTCACCGCCAGCGGCAACTGGCGCCTGATGCTCGGCATCATCGCCATCCCCGGTTTCGCCTTTCTGATCGCCGTGCTGTTCCTGCCGGAGAGCCCGCGCTGGTTCCTGCTGCACGGCCGCACCGAGGAGGCCCGCCTCGGAATGACCGCCCTGCTCGGCAGTCGGTCCCAGGCCGACCGAGAGGTGAAGGAGATCGGCGACCAGCTCTCGGTGCGCCAGCTCGGCACCACGATGTTCCTGCGCAACGCCAATTTCCGCCGCTCGGTGGCGCTCGGCGTCGGGCTGCAAATGGTCCAGCAGCTCACCGGCATCAACGTCATCATGTACTACGCGCCGAAGATCTTCGGCCTGGCCGGGTTCGGCGCCGGCGCCTCGAACTGGGCCACGGCGGTGGTCGGCCTCACCAACGTGCTGGCGACGCTGATCGCGATCGGCTTCGCCGACAAATGGGGTCGCAAGCCGATGCTCAACGTCTGCTTCGTCATCATGGCGATCGGCATGGCGGCGGTCGGGCTGATGCTGGCCAGCGGCGTGCACTCCGATACCGGCCGCTATCTGCTGGTGGCGATGGTGCTGCTGTTCATCGTCGGCTTCGCCGCGGCTCCGGGGCCGCTGATCTGGACCCTCTGCTCCGAGATCCAGCCGCTGCAGGGCCGCGACTTCGGCATGTCGGTCTCGACCTTCACCAACTGGGCGGCCAACTGGCTGGTCGGCAACACCTTCCTGACCCTGCTCTCGAGCCTGGGCCAGGCCAACACCTTCTGGCTGTTCGCCGCCCTCAACGCCAGCTTCATCGTCTTCGTGATCTTCCTGGTTCCGGAAACCAAGGGCGTCACCCTGGAATCGATCGAACACAAGCTGATGCAGGGTGAAAAACTGCGGAGCATCGGTCGGTAGACCCTGCATCGACTCGATGCGGCGCGGGCGAGAGCGGCCGGCGTTCATGCCGGGTTAACCGGTCGGGGAGCAAAACGGGTCCGGGATCTTCAGCGGAGCCGAACGATGTTCCCCTTCAACGCCGTCGCGTCGAACGCGGCCACCGCCAGGGCGATCGACATCTCGCAGGCGGTGGTCGAGTTCCGGCCGGATGGCACCATCCTTCGCGCCAATGCGCGCTTCCTGTCAGCGGTCGGCTACGCCGCGTCCGAGGTGCGCGGCCGCAACCATGCCATGTTCATGCCCGAGGAGGATCGGGAGTCGCCCGCCTACCGGGCATTCTGGGCGTCGCTGCGCCGCGGCGAATTCCAGGCCGGCGAATTCCGTCGCCGTGGCAAGGACGGGCGCGAGATCTGGCTGCAGGCCACCTACACGCCGATCCTGGGGCGCCTCGGCCGCATCGCCAAGATCGTGAAGTTCGCCACCGAAATCACCGAGGCGAAGTTGCGCGCCGCCGACCACCAGGCGCAGATCAACGCGATCGATCGGGTCCAGGGCGTGATCGAGTTCGCCCTCGATGGCACCATCCTCACCGCCAACGCCAATTTCCTGAACGCCGTCGGCTACGCGCTCGACGAGGTGCGCGGCCGGCATCACGCGATGTTCATGCCCGAGCAGGACCGCGACAGCGACTCCTACCGGGAATTCTGGGCGGCGTTGCGGCGTGGCGAATGCAAGGCGGGAGAGTTCCGGCGGATCGGCAAGGGCGGCCGCGAGGTCTGGATCCAGGCGAGCTACAATCCGGTGCTCGATCCCGCCGGCAGGCCGCTCAAGATCGTGAAGTTCGCCACCGACATCACCGAGGCCAAGCGTCGCTCCGCCGATCATGAAGGCCAGATGGCGGCGATCGACCGGGTGCAGGGCGTGATCGAGTTCGCCCTCGACGGCACCATCATGACCGCGAACGCCAACTTCCTGTCGGCGATCGGCTACACGCTCGAGGAGATCAGCGGCCGTCATCACGCGATGCTCATGCCGCCCGAGGAGCGTGACAGCCCGGCCTATCGCGCCTTCTGGGACGCGCTGCGTCGCGGGAGCGTCCAGGCGGCGGAGTTCCGGCGGATCGGCAAGGGCGGCCGCGAGGTCTGGATCCAGGCGAGCTACAACCCGGTGCTCGACCCGCTGGGCAGGCCGATCAAGGTGGTCAAGTTCGCGACCGACATCACCAACGACGTGCTGCGCCGCAGGGCGTTCGCATTGCTCTCGCTGGTCGCCAACGAGACCGACAACAGCGTCATCATCGCCGACGCGCAAGGCCGGATCGAATACGTCAACCCGGGCTTCACCAGGCTGACCGGCTACACCACCGAGGAGGTCATGGGCCGCAAGCCCGGCGAGATCCTGCAGGGTGCTCATACCGATCCCGCGACGGTGCGGCGCATCAGCGAAACGCTGCGCGCCGGACGGCCTCTGTTCGAAGAGATCCTCAACTATACCAAGGCCGGAGAGCCGTATTGGATCTCGCTGTCGATCAATCCGGTCCGTTCGGCCGAGGGCCGGATCGATCGCTTCGTCGCGGTTCAGGCCGACATCACCCAGACCAAGCTGCGTGCCATCGAGTCCGACATGCGGCTCGCCGCGATCGACCGCTCCAACATCGTCATCGAGTGGGACCAGGACGATCGGCTCGCACGCCTGAACGACGTCGCGCAGCAGGCCTTCGGCGAGAAACCAGCCCTGGAGCTGTCGAGCCTGCTCGGCGAGGCGGATCGCGCTCTGATCGCCGCCGGACAGGCGATCCATCGCGAGATCGAGATCGAGATCGGCGCCGCGAGCCGACGGACCCTGTGCCTGTCCGCCACCGTTCAGGCCCTGCGCGACGTCGAAGGCCGGCAGATCCGCACCGTGCTCTACGCGATCGACGCCTCTGCGCGACGGACCGCGGTCCGGGAGACCGAGCGGGTGATGAGCGGCGTGCTCGATCGCATCCACGGCGTCGCCCAGGATATCGGCGGCATCGCCCGCCAGACCAACCTGCTCGCCCTGAACGCCACCATCGAGGCGGCGCGCGCAGGCGATTCGGGACGGGGCTTCGCCGTGGTGGCGTCCGAGGTCAAGATCCTGGCGCAGCGGTCGGCGGGATCGACCGGAGAGATCGCCAAGCTGATCTCCGACACCAGGACCCGGATCCAGGCGCTGATTGCCGCCGCCTGACCTGCTGCCGCTTTAGCGCGCCGCGAGACCGAGATCGCCCAGCACGGTATGGACCGTCGCCATCGCGCCGCGTTCGTCGATCCGGAAGTTGCAGATCGACGGAATGAAGTCCGGACCGAGCGGTACCATCAACGGCGAGTCCGGCAGGTCTTCGACCAGATGCGGCTCGATGAACCTGACCGGGGTCGGCGCTTCCATCGCGGTGTGGCTGTCATAGAGATGCAGGTCGCCGAGATTGGACAGGTTCCAATGATTTGTGATGATGAGACCTGGAATGTTGCTGACCCAGCGATATTTTGCCAGGCCCGCCCCCCAGATCGCGATCAAGGCCTGCGCCTGCTGCCCGCAGGCCAGACTCTCTGTGATCGGCAGCCCGATCGTGCTCACGACCTGGACCCGGGTGCCGGCGGAATGGTCGATCATGCGCTCGACCAGCGCCCGCTCGAGGTCGATCGGCTTTTCCGTGGCGCCGCGTTCGCCATGGCTCCAGATGTAGCTCTCCGTCTCACCGATCCTGCTGTTGTGCCCGTCCACCACCAGCACCACCTCGCCCAGCGATGAGGAGAGCTGGTCGACCAGCGCGTCGCAGAACTCGCCGAGGCCGACGATGGTGCGGTTCTCGACCCGCAGCCCGAACAGCACCACCGGGACGTTCTCGTCGCGGGCCTGCCGGCAGATCGACGCCGGAGATCCGTCCGACAGCGGCCGGACGATGGCCGAGATCCGGTCGCGCACGTCGCGCGGTACCGTCATGGCCGAGGAGCGCACCGGACATTCGCCGTTGCGATAGAACGCCGCGACCCCTGAGTCGAACGGGCCAGGATCGCGGTCGATCAGCCCTTCCAGCTCGGGAAAGATCACGTCCAGCGGGCCATACATCTCCGGCTGCATGCCGGCGTCGAACAGCCGGAAGCGCGGCAGCGCGTCGCCCGGCACGTCGCGGATCACCCGCGAGATCCCGGAGATGTCGTTCCACAGCACGTGGCCGATATGCATCGCCGTGACGCCGCGCCAGACATGCACCGGCCTGATGTCCGGACGGGCGAAATACGTCGCCAGCAGATCGCCATGCTGCGCGATGTGGATGAAGAAGGCGCGGAACATGTCCGGCATCTGCGCCTGGATCGGGCCGGGATGCAGCGCGACGCACAGCCTGCCTTCCGGGATGAACAGGCCGGACGGCCGGAAGAAGATTTCGCCGGCGACGACGAACATGACGGTGCCGGTCGCCGGCTCGACGCAGCGATACGCATGCAGGGTGCCGGACAGCGCCATGGCATGACGCGACGGCATCGGCGATCCGTCGATCGGCGAGGGTATCTCCATCGCGCCTTGGGTCAGGAACGGCGGCAACTGCTCCTGCAGCAGTCCCGGGTTGAACAGCGTGTGCAGGTGCCGGCGCTGCAGCGGCAGGCGCCGGCTGCCGAGATCGGCGAGCTGGGTGTCCGGACGCGCCGGATCGATCTGGTCCACCGCGGCGAACCGGGTCGCGGTGTCGAAGCCCGAGAGGTACAGATCGAGGATCTCGCGCCGCACCGACGGCGGCAGGTGGAAGAAGCCGGCCGCGCGCGCATCCAGCTTCGGCGGAACCGGGGTGAGCATCAGCGTCGCCCACAGCCCGTCGAACAGGCTCGCCGAGGCTTCCATCAGGCCGATGCGCAGCTCGGGCGTCAGCTCGCCGATCGAGCCGGCGCGACGCTCCAGACGCTCGTCGAGGAACCAGCAGGCTTCGCTGCCGTCGCCATGGCGGAAGCACAGCAGCACCAGCGGCGCGAAACCGAAATAGGCGTGGGTCGCCATCCAGCCGGGCGCGAACGCCGCCGGCCGGCCGGCATCGAGCACGGTCCCGAGCTCCGCGGCCTCGACCAGCGGATTTTCGTACATCAAGGCCATGGAAGACGAACCTCTTTACAACACGCCGGCCACGCGCCCTGGCACTCGGCGGAACGCCACCATCTTGGCCGAGAACCCGGCCAAGCTCAACGCGAGCCGTCTCATCGCGACGCCCCGATTGCCGCCCGGCGACGCGCCGGCCACAGTGCGAGCCTGGTCTTGACGGAGTGCACCATGATCATCCGCAGCGACGAAAGCGTCGATCTGCCGGTTCCGGGCAGTCCTGGCACGATGCGCCTGCATCTGTTCCGGCCGGCGGTGCCGGGTCGGTTCCCCGGCGTGCTGTTCTTCTCGGAGATCTACCAGGTCACCGCGCCGATCCGTCGTCTGGCCAGCCTGGTGGCGGGGCAGGGCTATCTGGTGGCGGTGCCGGAGGTCTACCACGAGTACGAGCCCCCAGGCACCGTCCTGGGCTACGATCAGGCCGGCACCGAGCGCGGCAACGCGCTCAAGGTCGCCAAGCCGGTCGCCGCGTTCGACGCCGACGCCAGGGCGGCGCTGGGCTTCCTCCTGTCGCATCCGGACTGCAGCGGCCGGCTGGCGACGCTGGGCGTCTGCCTGGGCGGCCATCTGGCGTTTCGCGCCGCGCTCGAGCCGTCGGTGTCCGCCGCCGCCTGCTTCTACGCCACCGACATCCATGCCGGCTCGCTCGGCGAGGGCCGGCAAGACGACAGCCTGGCCAGGATCGACGCGCTGCGCGCCGAGACCTTGTTCGTCTGGGGCCGCCAGGATCCGCATGTCCCGTTTGCCGGCCGGCAACTGATCCGGGAGCGGCTGGAACGGGCCGGCGCCCGCTACGAATGGCACGAGGTCAATGCGCCGCACGCCTTCCTGCGCGACGAGGGCCCGCGCTACGACCCGGCCCTGTTCCTGCAGGCGGTCGGCTGGATGCTGGCCCTGTTCGCGCGTGTGCTGAAGGCCTAAACCGCGGCCATCACGTGATCGCCGCGCGCAGCCCCCGGCGGTTCAGGACCTGCAGCGTGTCGGAGCCGCCGCGGTCCGGGTCCGCGACCAGCAGCGCGCAGGGTGTGCGACCCTTGAACGGGCTGGCCGGCTGCGGGTCGTGCAGCCAGTCCGGCGCGAGGTCGAGCATCCAGAGCGCCGCGTCGATCCGGCGCAGCACCGGGTAGCGTTCGGCCTCCCGGCCCAGCAGGCGGAAGCGCGGGCGGGTGCCCCGCTTCGTCAGACCGCCGCGATGGCCGATCATCGCCAGCGCATCGAGGTCGGTGATCCGCCAGCGATCCATCAGCGTCTAGAAGGCGGCGGAGCTGGCGCGCGGCGCGGTCTGCCGGCGCGGGTTGCCCGGCGGTGCGCTCTCGAACGCGGTCGGGCCGTCCGCTGCCCGGTTCTCGCCCCCGTTCTTGTCCTGGTCGCTGATCGGCGCGACTGACGGCGTCGCCTGCGGCCTGGACAGCGCCGCGATCAGTGCGGCGATCGACGCCGCGCTCCGCGCCCGCGGATCGGCCGGCGACCGCACCAGACCGGCCTGCGGATGCAGCGCCGGCACATGGCGCAGCAGCGTCTCGAGGTCGAGCGCGTCAGGGCGGTCGAGCCCGTCCCGCAGGCCGAGCGCCGACAGCGCCTGGCGCAAGGCGAGGTCGCGCAACAGCGCCGCGTTGCGCCGTCCGCGCCGGGCCAGGGTCTTCGCGTCCTCCAGGCTGTCGCGCGCCTCGGCCAGCAGCGTCTCGGGGGTCAAGGCCGTCGCGTCACCAGCAACTGGTTGATGCGGAACCCCTCGACATCGACCACCTCGAAGGTGAATCCGGCCGCCTCGATCCGGTCCGCCTTGCGCGCCACGCGCCGCATGCGGTGCATCACGAAGCCGGCGATGGTCTCGTAGGAGCCCGGCTCCGCCGCCAGCTCGGAAGTGCCGTCGAGTCCCAGCGCCCTGGTCACGTCGCCCATGTCGGCGATGCCGTCGACCAGCCAGCTATTCTCGTCGCGGCGCACGATCACCTGTTCCTCGAACGGGTTGGCCAGCCCGTCCATCAGCGCGCCCATCATGTCCTTGAAGGTGATGATGCCGACCACCACGGCGTATTCGCTGACGATCAGCGCGAAGCCGGCGCCATGCTTCTCGAACTCGCCCAGCGCCTGCCACAAATTGAGCGTCTCCGGCAGCGACAGCACGTCGCGCCGCATCTTGTTGAGGATCGTGCCCGGCGTGTCGGGCTGCGACGGGTCGAGACCCGGCTGCGCCTCGCCCACCACCACGGCCAGCACGTCCTCGGCGCGGATGCTGCCGATCACCCGGTCGATGCCGCCATCGCAGAGCGGGTAGCGCGAGTATGGCTTGGCACGCACCTTCTCTCGCTGCCGCTCCAGGCTCTCGCGGATGTCGAGATAGACGATGTCGTCGCGTGGCGTCATCGCCGAGGTGATCCAGCGATCCTGCAGGCTCAGCACGTTCTGGATCAGCCGGTGCTCCTGCTCCAGCAGCACGCCCGACGCGGTCCCGGCCGCCAGCATCGCCCGCAGATCCTCCGGCGTCACCGGGTCCGCCGTCGCCGCCACGGGAATGCGCAGGGCCCGCAGCAGCCGGTCCGCCACGGCGCTGAACGCCCACACCAGCGGATAGAGCAGGTTCAGCGCCAGCGCCGGGAACCACCCCACCGCCAGCGCGACCTTGTCCGGCGACAGCATGGCGATGCGCTTCGGCAGCAGGTCGGCGAACAGCACGAACAGGCCGGTGACCAGGCAGAAGCCGAAGATGGCGCCGAGATGGTCGGACAGTCCGGGCCCGATATGGATCATCTGCAGCAGCGCCGAGATCGGCGGCGCGATCAGGTCGTCGCTGGCGATGCCGCCCAGCACGCCGACCGCGTTGAGACAGATCTGCAGCACCGTGATCACCTGGCCGCTGTTGCGGCGCAGCGCCAGGAACCGGACCGCGCGCGGATCGCCCAGCTCGGCGCGGCTCCGCAGCCTGGCCTCGCGCGCCGCGGCGAACGAAATCTCCGACATGGAGATCAGCACGCTCAGCGCGACCAGCGCGAGGATGACGATCAGGCCGAACAGCAGGGTCATGGGGTCCATTTCCGGTGGGCGGCCGGAACCTGCGCGCTCGCGACCGCGCGCTCAAGCATGCAGAGCCGAGCCATGCAGAAAAAGCGGGCTGGATGCGTAACCCCGCCAACCCCATCTGCGGAGAACAGCCGAAGCGAGAGAAGGCGAACGACGATGCGTTCCTGGAACAGACGGCAGATGCTGCAGGCGGGCTCCATGCTGGCGGCGGCGGGTGCCGTGGCGCAGTTCGGCCTGCACGGGCTCGGTCCGGCGCGGGCCGCCGACGGGCCGTTCAAGCTGAGCGACGCGCAATGGCGGGCGAAGCTTAGCCCGGCCCAGTACGACGTGCTGCGGCGGGAAGGCACCGAGATGCCGTTCAGCAGCCCGCTCGACACCTTCTACGGCAAGGGACGCTATGCCTGCGCCGGCTGCGGCCAGGAGGCGTATTCGTCCGAGACCAAGTTCGACAGCCACACCGGCTGGCCGTCCTTCTGGAAGCCGCTGCCCAAGGCGGTCGCGGAGCGCGACGACGGTTCGATGGGCATGCAGCGCACCGAGATCCACTGCACGCGCTGCGCCGGCCATCTCGGCCACGTGTTCAACGACGGCCCGGCGCCCACCGGCCTGCGCTACTGCATGAATGGCGTGGCGCTGAATTTCCTGCCCGCCCCCGGCGTCACGCCGCCCCATGCCGCCTGAGGAGAGCACCATGTCCCTCCGTACCATCGCCCTGGCGACAGGGCTCTGCCTGTTCGCCGCCAGTTCCGCCGTTTTCGCCGACGAGACTCCGCATCTGGTGCCGGCGCCGGCATTTTCGCCTGCCCCGACCGGCGCCGGCCCGCAGCAACTGACCGTCTCCGGCGGTTGCTTCTGGGGGATCCAGGGCGTGTTCGAACACGTGAGGGGCGTCACCAAGGCGGTCTCCGGCTACACCGGCGGCAAGGCCGACACCGCCACCTACGAGACCGTCAGCGACGGCGATACCGGCCATGCGGAATCGGTCCAGATCACCTACGACCCCGCCATCGTCTCGACCGCCAGGCTGCTGCAGATCTTCTTCTCGGTGGCGCTCGACCCGACCATGGTCAACGCCCAGGGACCCGATAGCGGCAGCCAGTACCGTTCCGAGATCTGGGCCGCGACGCCGGACCAGGCGCGGATTGCCAAGGCGTATATCGCCCAGCTCGACGCGGCGCATGCGTTCGCCGCCCCGATCGCCACCAGGGTCGACCCGCTCGGCGGCTTCTATCCGGCCGAGCGCTATCATCAGGACTACCTGACGCTGCACCCGGACGCGCTCTACATCGCCGTCAACGACATGCCCAAGGTCGAGGCGCTGCGGCGGCTGTTCCCAAAGGACTACGTCTCGACGCCGGTCACGGTCCTGGCGTCGGCCAACTGATCCTCGGGCGGCTGCTCCTCCCCCTGGGAGGGTTTGGCCAGCAGCCCGTGCACCTTCAGATGGTGACGGAGCTGGTAATAGGTCAGCCCGAGCATCCGGGCGGCGATCCGCTGGTTGAACCGGCTCGCCTCCATCGCCTCGCGCAGCAGCCTGGCCTCGTAGGAGCGGGTGCGCGCCGCGAAATCTCCCGGCGGCTCCGCGGCCGGACGTTGCGTTGGCGTCACCGGAGCCGAGGCGCCGTTCGCGATGGCGACCGGCGGGGCGGCCGGCGGGGTCACGACCGGGGCGATCCCGCCGCGCAGCGCCGGGAACGGATCCAGCACGATGGCCGAGAGCGGCTTGGCGGGGTTGTCCATCCGATACACGCTGCGCTCCACCGCATTGCGCAGTTCGCGCACGTTGCCGGGCCAGTCGTGCGCCTTCAGCAGCGCCATCGCCTCTGGCGCGAAGCCGGCGAACAGCTCGCGGCCTAGCTCTCGGGTCATGCGCAGCGCGAAATGCCCGGCCAGCAGCGGAATGTCCTCGCGCCGTTCGCGCAGCGCCGGCACCGCCACCACGTCGAACGCCAGCCGGTCGAGCAGGTCGGCCCGGAACCGGTCGGCGCGCACCAGCGCCGGCAGATCGGCATGGGTGGCGGCGACCACCCGCACGTCGACCTGCTGCGGCTCGTTGCCGCCGACCCGCTCGAAGGTGCCGTATTCGATCACCCTGAGCAGTTTCTCCTGCACCGCCATCGACGCGGTGGCGATTTCGTCAAGGAACAGGGTGCCGCCATCGGCCAGCTCGAACCGTCCCGGACGACGTCTGGTGGCCCCGGTGAAGGCGCCCGCCTCGTGTCCGAACAGTTCGCTGTCGAGGAGCGCCTCGCCCAGCACCGCGCAGTTCAGCTTGATGAAGGGCCGGTCCCAGCGGGCGGAGAGGTAGGCCAGCCGGCTGGCGACCAGTTCCTTGCCGGTGCCGCGCTCGCCGATCACCAGCACCGGACGGTTCAGCGGCGCGGCCAGCGAGATGTGTGCCAGCATCGCCCGGAACGACGCGGCCTCGCCGATCGGGGTCGAGGTCTCGGCGGTGGAGTTGGGCGATCGCGCCAAGGATTGGTCCCCTGTACCAGCTCGGGTTACGGCCTCATCCTGGGTCCCGGCAGACCCGCTGCGCAAGAGCATGGAAAAAATAGAGCGAGAACAACAGCTTGCGACAAATCCAGCCGCGGCGGCCGGCCTGGCACGGAAGCTGCTCTCTGTCTGCACCAGGGACCGTGCCGGATAGGAGGCTGCTCATGAGTATCTTTTCTCGACTGTCGGACATCGTGAATGCCAACCTCAACACGCTGGTCGCGCGCGCCGAGGATCCGCGCAAGATCATCCGCCTGATCATCCAGGAGATGGAGGACACGCTGGTCGAGGTCCGGTCGTCCGCGGTGCAGACCATCGCCGAGCGCAAGGAGCTCGAGCGGCGGATCGCCGCGCTGTCGCGCGACGAGGCGGAATGGGAGCGCAAGGCCGAGCTGGCGCTGACGCACAACCGCGAGGATCTGGCGCGCGGCGCGCTGCAGGCCCGCACCCACCTGACCAAGACCCGCGAGGGCCTGCGCACCCAGCACGAGCAGATCGTCTCCGGCCTGGCGCAGCAGAACGAGGACATCGCCAAGCTGCAGGCCAAGCTGGCGGACGCCAAGTCGCGCGAGCAGGCGCTGCTGTCGCGCGCCAGCATCGCCAGCTCGCGCGTCAAGCTGCGCGAGCGCATCTACGACGAACGCATCGGCGACGCGTTCGGCCGCTTCGAGCAGGTCGAGCGCAATCTGGACGCGCTGGAAGGCCGGGCGGAATCCTACGATCTCGGCCGTCGCACCCTGGAGCAGGAGATCGAGGGGCTGGAGGCCGACAGTGCCGTGGACAGCGAGCTCGAGGCATTGCGCGCCAGGTTGCGCCAGCGCAAGGAGTCTCCGCAGACGGCCCGGGTCGAGGGGCCGGACAAGCAATCCTGAAGGGATAGAGCGTCGTGGATCCCGCTACCCTCGCCGTCATGGGCGGCAATCACCTCATCGGCGATCTCACCGGCCTCGTCTCGGTGATCGGCGGCCTGCTGTTCCTCGCCTGGATCGTCAAGCTCCGGCACGAGCGCCGCATGCGCCAGTTCGGCGCGCAGAGCCTCGGCGCCGAGGAGCAGCGCGCGCTGGCCGACATGAACGAGCTGGCCCGGCGCATGGAGCAACGGGTCGAGAATCTGGAGCGCATCCTCGACAACGAGCTGGCCGGCTGGCGCAGCCGCATGCCGCGCTAGGGAGGGCGGGCCGGTGAACGAGTTCGATCTCCGCGGCGCCGGACCCAGGCTGTGGCGGCACGACGAAGGGGCGATACTGGCCGGGGTCTGCGCCGGCCTGGCCGAGGATCTCGACCTGCCGCTGCCGCTGATCCGCCTGATCGCCCTGGTGTTCCTGGTGCTGCCCACCGGGCTCGCCTACCTGGCGCTGGGGCTGCTGCTGCGCCGGCGTCCGGGAACCGCGTCCAGCGCCGCATGGCGCGCCCGGGCCGGACGCTTCGACCCCCAGCCGTTCGAGACGCAGCGCCCGGCCACCAGCGCCCAGACGCGTCGCGATCCGCCCAATCCCGCCAGGGCGGCTTCGGTGCCGCCCGGACAGGACTGGGCGCTGCTGCGTCATCGTCTTGCCGCCCTCGAGCCCCGGCTGGAGCGGATCGAGGGCTTCGTGACCTCGAACGATTTCGAGCTGCATCGCGACTTCCGCCGGATGGGGGAGTAGGCGTTGGCCTGGTTCCCGATCACCGACCCGGCGCGCGAGGACGATATCCGCATGCGCCGCCGTCGCGCGGCGATGCTGCTGGCCTGCATCGTGTTCCTGCCCTGGATCGCCTTCGGCGGCCAGTCCGAGCGCAACGCGAGCCGCCACGACCATGGCTCAGGGCTGGTGGTCGGCATCGAGACGTCGGACGCGCAGCGGATCGCCGCCGCGATCGGGGCGGCGTTCGGCGACAGGGCATCCGCCGGCCGGGCGCAGTCAGCGCTTGCCCAGCCTGCCGCCGACGCGCCGCAGCGCGCGATCGTCGCGCACGCGCTGCGCATCGACCTGCCCTGCGCCGCATCCGTCACAATCCTGTCCGACCCGGCCTATGACGGACGGGCGGTGGTCTATGCCGCGAAGGACGATGCGCAGGCGCTGGACACGCTCTCCCTCGGCGACGGCACGATCGCGCAGGATCGCACCTGCGGCGCCGATGCCGACCTGATCGTGCGGACGGGCCCCGCCACGCCGCTGACCCTGGTGCAGTCAGGAAGCAACGACCTGCATGCCGGCGGCTTCGATGCGCCGGTGACGGTCGAGAGCGACGGCAGCGGCGACGTGGTCGTCGACCGTTCCGGTCCGCTGACGGTCCGGCAGCACGCGAGCGGCGACGTCTCGGTCGGGACCGTCGCCGGCCCGATCACCGCCATGCTGCTCGGCTCCGGCGATCTCACCGTGCACGAGGGCGAGGCGCCGGTGCTGGACGCCACCAGCGCGGCCAGCGGCGACGTCGTGCTGGGCCGGACCCGGATCGGCGGCGGCAAGGTGACCCTCGAGGGCAGCGGGGATTTCAGCGCCGAGGCGGTGAACGGCAGCTTCCAGGCGCTGACTGTCGCCAGCGGCGACGTCAGCATCGGCACCGCGACCGTGGACCGGCTGACGCTGGACGGACGGGGCTCGGGCGATATCGTCGTGCGTCACGGCAGCATCGCCACGCTGCAGGCGACGCGTCGCGGATCCGGCGATCTGCAGATCGGCGCCAGCGTGACCGCTGGCCGGCTCGACCATGACGGCAGCGGCGACGTCGATGTGCCGCGGAGTCCGGGCCTGATCCGCACCGGCGACTAGAGCCTGCCCGGAGCCGCGCCCTGGTGGTCATCCGCGGGCGATCCGCTGTGCTCCAGTGCTCACGGCCAGAAGGCCGCGCCGCTCCGGTGCGCGCGGTTCATCCGCGGCCGGCGGCGCTGCGCGACGCCTCCGACTCGTCGGGACACGCCTCCGGACAGGCTCTCGGCCCCAGCGAGGACGCGCCCACGCTACAACGCCGCACGGCGAGGCGCCCTCCCGGGCGGCCTCGCCGTGCGGTCGTGTCAGCGCCGTGAAGGCTCAGTGCTGCGGGTGATCGTCCCCGACCGGAGCGCCGTCGTTGGCGTGCTCGGACCGGTAGGCGGCCGCGTCGTGACGCTGCTGCTTGCGGTACTTGTGCCTGACATACATGCCGGTCGCGCAACCGCCGGCCGCGCCCAGCACGCCATGATGCGCCAAATGGCCGCCGACCGCGCCGACCGCGCCGTATTTCAGGCAGCCGCCCGGCTCGGCCAGCGCCGGGGCGATCGGCAGCGCCGCGCCGAACGCCAGCGTCAGTGCGAGCGGCAATGCGAAGGTCTTCCTGATCATGACTGTCCTCTGGTGAGCAATAGGGAGGTCGGCAACGTCCAGGAGCAGGATGGGCTGCACAGAAGGCGAAATTAAGACGCGCGCAGTCTGTACAGGCGCGTCGGACGGAGCGTGCGGTCCTCGAGCTCGAGCGAGGTCGGCACGTCGTAGGCGCCGATTTCCTGCAGACCGCTCTCCGGCAGGTAGGCCCGCCCGGGATCGGCGATCCAGACCTCGGTGCGCGCGGCGCAGCGTCGCAGCCAGGGGAGGATGTGGCGCGTCATCGGCGCCTCGTAGCAGACGTCGCCGCACAGGATCAGGTCCCATGCGGCCTCGCTGCCGACCAGATCCTCGTCCAGCGCGTCGATCCGCACCGCGTTCAGCGCGGCGTTCAGCCCTATCGCGGCGATCGCCATCGCGTCGATCTCCGCCGCCTGCACCGGTTCCGCTCCCGCCATCGCGCAGGCGATCGCGGCGATGCCGCCGCCGGCGGCGAAATCCAGCACGCGCAGGCCGGCGACGCGGTCCGGATGGTCGAGCACGTGTCGTGCCAGCGCCTGGCCGCCGGGCCAGGCGAACGCCCAGAACGGCGGTTCGACCCCGCTTTTCGCGAGCCAGCTCTCCGACGCCTGCCAGATCGGCGTGATCTCGGTGGCCAGATGCAGCCGGATTTCCGGCACCAGAGGGGCGGTGGCGATGGCGGTATGGGCGGCGATGAAGGCGTGCATCGGCGCATCATCGCCCGCCTGGCGGTCTCAGGACAGGGCGCCCTCCGCGACCTGCGGCTCCGGCACGTCGTCGCGCAGGCAGCCGAGGATGGCGGCCACTCCGCGCGCCACCGTGACGGCGTCCATCGTCGGCTCGGTCGCATGCTGGCCCGGCAGCCAGGGCAGATGCACGAAGCCGCAGCGCAGCCCCGGACGATGCGTCGCCGCCCAGTGCAGCATGCTGTAGAGCAGATGATTGCAGACGAAGGTGCCGGCGCTGTGCGACACCGACGCGGCGATGCCGGCGTCGCGGATCGACGCCGCGACCGCCTTGACCGGCAGGGTGGCGAAATAGGCGGCCGGCCCGTCAGGGACGACAGGCCGGTCGATCGGCTGCACGCCGTCATTGTCGGCGATGCGGGCGTCGGCCAGATTGATCGCCACCCGCTCCACCGTCAGGCCGGCGCGGCCGCCGGCGAGCCCGAGCGACAGCACGATATCGGCCGGGTCGTCGCGCAGCGCGCCGATCACCCGCCCGGCCGCCTCGCCGAAGCTGGTCGGCAGGAGCAGGGTGCGGAGCGCTATTCCGCCGATGGTTCCGGCCGCGAGCAGCGGGAGCGCCTCGGCGGACGGATTCGCCGACGCGCCGCCGAACGGCTCGAAACCCGTCACCAGCACCCGCAGCATCGGCCTGTCGTTACACTCCGTCGCCAGAATGATCTCCTTGGCGTTACAGGCAGCCCGCATGGTCGAAGCCTGTCCCGCGACAGGGACCAGGATCGAACGAGGACAGCCGATGCTCAAGAGGAACTTCATCACCGCCGGCATGCTGGCCGGGCTGCTGGCCCCCCTGTTGGCGAACGCCGTCGCCCAGGCCCAGCCGGGTCCGGGTTTTCATGGCGGCTTCCGTCACGACTCGCTGCTCGAAGGCGTCACCCTGACCGACGCCCAGCAGTCCCAGGTGCGCGCGCTGCACAAGGCGAGCTGGCAATCCACCAAGCCGATCATGCAGCAGTTGCATGCCGTCCAGGACCAGATCGACTCAGCCCTGCTCGCCAGCGGCACCGTCACCGAGGCCAACCTGGCGCCGCTGGTGCAGCAGAAGGAATCGCTGATGCAGCAGCTCGATGCCCAGCACGTCTCGGAACAGATCGCCGTCCGCAACCTGCTGACGGCGGACCAGATCGCCCAGGCGTCAGCCAGCCACGCCAAGCTGGAAGCGCTGCATGCGCAGGAAATGTCGCTGCGTCAGCAGAATGCGCCGGCCGCTGCTGCTGCCGGCGGCCCGCCGAGCGACGCGGAATAGACGCCGATCCGTCACTGGCGGCCCGCTCACACCAGCAGCGAGCGGGCCAGTCCGACCAGCTCGCGCGGCCGGTATGGCTTGGTCAGCAGAACGTAGCCGAGCGCCGTCCGCCAGGTCGGCTTGAAGATCTCCGGCCGGCCGGACGCGATGATCACCGGCAGGTCCGGCGCATGGTCGCGCAGACGTGCGGCGATCGCCGCGCCGTCCATCTCGCCAGGCATGTGAAAATCCGTGACCAGAAGGGTGAAATGGCCTGGACGGGCCTCGAACAGGCTGAGCGCCTCGTCGCCGCTGCCGGCGCCGACGACGTCGAATCCCGCCTCTATCAGGCTCTCGGACATGATTTCGCGGATCAGGGGTTCGTCTTCGACCAGCAGGATGCACACATCTTCGGCCTTGTCTTTCAGGCGTCGCGGGTCAATTAACCCCGCGCCACGGCTTTGGTTCGACCCCTCGTGTCGCGCCGCGACGAAAACTTAGCGGCTGCGCATCCTGGGCGCGCATCCTGGCCGCGCATCCTGGGCTGGCATCCTGGATCGGCTATTCCGCCGCGCGCCGGAACGGCAGCTTGGTCCGTATCCGGGTGGTCCTGGGCGCGCCGCCGACGATATGGCCGATCGCGGTCAGGCTCTCGACGTGGTCGCAGACGATCTTGAACACGGCGAGCAGCGGGACGCTCAGGAACGCACCCGGAATGCCCCAGATCCAGTCCCAGAACAGCAGCGAGCTCATCACCAGCACCGGGTTGAGCGTGAAGCGCTTGGCCAGCAGCATCGGCGTGACGGTCTCGCCCTCGAGCAGATGGATGCCGAAATAGATCGCAGGCGGCAGCAAAGCGTGCAGCGGCGAGGGGAAGGTGAACAGGCCGACGAAGAAATACACCACGATGCCGGTGAATGGCCCCAGGATCGGGATGTAGTTGAGCAGGAACGCCAGCACTCCCCAGAGCAGCGGGTTCGGCAGGGCGAGCGCCATGCACTGCACGAAGTTCAGCACCCCGACCAGCAGGTTCATCACCGTGATCGTCGCCAGATAGAGCGACACGTTGCGCTGGATCTCCGAGGCGATCTGCACCGTGCGGCGCTTGTCGGCGAAGGTCGGCATGATCTCGACGAACCGGCGCAGCAGGCTGTCGCCCTCGTACAGCAGGAAGAACAGCATCAGCAGCATGCTGAACATCTGGCCGAGAAAGGCCCGGGTGCCGATCAGGATACTGGAGCCGAAACTGGTGAGGCCCGGATTGCCGGATTGCTGCACCACCAGGCGGCTGTCGGTGCTGGTCGTATCGAACAGCGCGCCGAGCTTGCCGATACCGACCTGGACCGCATGGATCGGCTTGTTCAGGAACGAGAGCTTGTGCTGCAGCGCCGGCAGGCTTTCAGGAGCCCGGCTGATCCAGCCCGAGGCCGGAACCGAGATCGCCGCGCCGATCGCGCCCACCACCCCGAACAGCGCCACGATCAGCAGGATGGCGGCCAGCGGCTTCGGCAGCCGCAGCCGGTCGTGCAGGAACCGCATCGGCCCGGCCAGCAGCAGGTTCAGCACGCCGGCGAGCACGAACGGCAGCACCAGCGTCGCGGTGAAATACAGCGTGTAGAACACGGCCAGGATGGTCAGGATCAGCAGGCAGATGGTCATGGCGCTGAGCCGGCCGGTGCGGCCGGTCGGCAGCACGATCTGCGGCGCGTCGGCGGGGTCCGCCGACGCGGACTTGGTCGGGTCGCCGATCGCGTCGCCGCCGGTGTCGCTCGCCGACATGCCCGTTCCTATCGTGATCCAGAAAATGGTGCGCGCGGCGCGGTCCGAACCGGTCCGGGACCGGCGCCCGGTGCGGACCAGATGCACCACCCCGCCGCCCGGTGCAACGATCGGACGGAAAACCAGCGCAGCCGTCGCCTATTGCAAACGCGTGGTCGCGGCGAAGAACAGAACGAACACCATCCCCAGCCCCCAGAGCACCGGGCCGACCTCGCGCGCCCGCCCGGAGGCGATCCTGAGCAGGATCAGGCTCAGCGTCCCGAGCGCCATGCCGTTGATCAGGTTGTTGGTCAGCACGGTGATCAGCAGCGTCAGCGTCACCGGCACCGCGTTGTGAAGGTCGGTCAGGTCGATCCGCGCCAGGCCCTGCAGCATCAGCACGCCCACCACCAGCAGCGCCGGCGCCGTCGCCTGCGGCGGGATCACCACGAACAGCGGCCACAGGAACAGCGCCAGCAGGAAGCACAGCCCGGTCACCACCGCGGTGAGTCCGGTGCGGCCGCCCGCCTGCACGCCGGTCACGCTCTCGATGTAGATCGTGACCACCGAGGTGCCGAGCAGCGGCCCGGCGATGGTGGAAAGCGCATCGGCGGCGAACACGCGGGTTGCGTTCGGGATCGCGCCGTCCGGCCCGCGCAGGCCGGCCGCCCCGGTCACCCCGATCACGGTGCCCAGCGTGGAGAAGAACTCCGAGCAGAAGAAATAGAACATCAACGGCAGCGTCAGCAGGACATGCGAGGCGACGTAGCCGAAATCCAGATGCAGCGCGGTCGATCCCGGCCAGTGCGGCCATGCGAAAACAGACCGCGGCAGGCGGGTCAGAGGGTGACCCTGCGCGTCGTCGACGAACAGCCCGGCGACGCTCATGGCGGCGATCGACAGCACCAGCGCGCCCGGCACCCGCCGGATCACCAGCACCGGGGTCAGCAGCAGCCCGACCAGGGTCAGCAGCACAGCAGGGTGCGCCAGCGAGCCCATCGTCAGCAGCGATCCGGGACTGGCGACCACGAAGCCGGCGCCGCGCAGCGCGATGAACATGATCAGCATGCCCACCGCGGCCTGGATCGCCACCTTCAGCGTCTCCGGCACCTCGCGGGCGATCCGGCCGCGGATCCGCGACAGGCTGAGCGCCAGGAACAGGACTCCCGTGATCAGCACCATGGCGAGCCCGGCCGGCCAGGGAATGCCCATCTGCCCGACCAGCACCACGCTGAACACGATGTTCGACCCCATCGCCGGAGCGGCCGCCAGCGGCAGGTTGGCCATCAGCCCGATCAGCACGCTGCCGAACAGCGACGCGAGCCCGGTCGCCACCACGAGATCGCCGCGATCCATGCCGGCCGCCGCCATGATCGCCGGGTTGACCGCCAGGATGTAGGCCATCGCCGCGAAGGTCGTGCATCCGGCGAGGATCTCGCGTCCAAGAGAGGTGCCGCGCGCGCCGAGCGCGAACAGCCGGTCGAGCGATGCGGTCATGGACGTCAAGGCACCCGCGGCAGGCGCACCACGAACCGCGCCCCGACCACCCTGCCATCCGCATCGGTGCGGTTCTCCGCCAGGATGGTGCCGCGCAGCGCCTCGACGATCTGCCGGCTGATCGACAGTCCCAGCCCGGAATGCTGGCCGAAATTCTCCGCCGCCGGCCGCTCGGAATAGAAACGCTCGAAGATGCCGTCCAGCTTGGCGGCCGGGATGCCAGGCCCCTGGTCGGCGACGGCGATCTCCAGCATGCCCGGCAGTTCGGCGACCGACAGCACGATCCGCCCGTCGGGCGGCGAAAAGCTGACCGCGTTGCCGATCAGGTTGCGCAGCACCTGCACCAGCCGGTCCTCCACCGCCTCGACCAGCAGCGGCCGCGTGGGCGTGGACGGCGCCTCCACCACCAGGATCGGCTCGCCGTCCTTGCGCGTCGCCTGGTTCATCTCCGCCAGCACCGACAGGATCGGCACCACGTCGACCGGCTCGGTGACGGAGCGGGACAGTTCCGCGTCGATCCGGCTGGCGTCGGAGATGTCGGTGATCAGACGGTCCAGCCGGCGCACGTCCTGGTTGATGATCGCCAGCAGGCGGCGCTGCTGGCCGACATCCTCGATGCGCATCAGCGTCTCGATCGCGCTGCGGATCGAGGAGAGCGGGTTCTTGATCTCGTGGCTGACGTCGGCGGCGAAGCGCTCGATCGCATCCATCCTGGTCCAGAGCGCGCGCGCGCTCTCCTCCAGCGCCTGGGCCAGCTCGCCGAGCTCGTCCCGCCTGGTCAGCAGTTGACGCGGCACGCTGCCGGTGCGGCCGATGGTCTCGCGCATCACGTGCGCCGACGCCGCCAGCCGAAGCAGCGGCCTGGCGATGGTCTGCGACAGGTACCACGACAGCAGCACGGTGATGCCGAGAGCCACCAGGAACAGCACCAGGATCGAGGACCGCACCGCGAACAGCGAGCGATCGACGTCGCGCGCCTCGCGGGTCAGTTGGATGATGCCGACGGTCTGGCCGTCATGCGCCACCGGCTCGGCGACCGTCACCAGCAGCCGCCCGTCGGCGGTGCGCCGGATGAAGGGCGGGGTCTCGCTGCTGTCGGTATCGCCGAGCTTGAGCTGCTCGCGGATTTCCGGTTGCGCGTTCGGATCGGCGTTGGCGGGCACGGTGACGAGATGGTGGTGTGGCAGCAGCGACAGCAGCCGGTCGTAGGCGCGCTCCATGCCACTCTTGAAGCTGAGTGTCGGCGCCACGCTGGCATCGCTGCCCGGCTGCGGGACGTCCGGCCGGCTGTCGGCGATCTGCTGCCCGTCCGGTGCGAACAGTCTGGCCTGCGCGCTCGGGCTCGGCTCGGTCAGACGCAGCAGCAGAGGCCTGGCCAGCGCGGCGGACAGGTCGACGGTCTGTCCCGGCTGCTCGCCGGTCTGCTGCTGGTCGCGTCCTGGTCCGCGTGACGAGGTGGCAGAGCCGGGCGCCGTGCCCTTTTCCGTCCCCAGCGTCGTCCCTTGCGGCGCCCGGGCATGGGCGCGTTGCCGGTGCGTCGCGGCGGTCGCCGTCACCGCCGACTGGCCGAGCGCGCCGGCATAGATCCTGGCCTGCTCGCGCAGCGCGCTGACCTCGGCCTCCAGCAGGCTGTTCTGGAACTGGTTCAGATAGAGCAAGGTGGCCACCAGCAGAGCCAGCGGCACCACGTTGACCAGCAGGATCCGCCGCATCATCGGCGACATCCACCGCCGATTCAGGCTGGTGGCCACCGCCAGCGACGAGAGCGGCGTCGTCCGCTGTCCCATGCCGGCGGCAGCGCTGGCCACCTATTCGGTCTCCCGTGTCCGGTCGCCCACCCTATTCTTCTTTATAGCGGTAGCCGATGCCGTAGAGCGTCTCGATGTGGTTGAAGCCGTCGTCGATCTGGCGGAATTTCTTGCGCAGCCGCTTGATGTGGCTGTCGATGGTGCGGTCGTCGACATAGATGTTCTCGCCATAGGCGGCGTCGATCAACTGGTCGCGCGATTTGACCAGGCCGGGACGCGCCGCCAGCGCCTTGACCAGCAGGAACTCGGTGACGGTCAGTTGAATGTCGGTGCCGCGCCACAGGCACTGGTGGCGGGTCTCGTCGAGGGAGAGGTCGCCGCGCACCATGATCCCGGTCGGCGTGGCGCCGGCCGCCTCCGCCCTGAGCGCCTCGCCGCGGCGCAGCAGGGCGCGGATCCGCTCGAGCAGCAGGCGCTGGCTGAACGGCTTGGTGATGTAGTCGTCGGCGCCGAGCCGCAGCCCCATCAACTGGTCCACCTCCTCGTCCTTGCTGGTCAGGAAGATCACCGGTAACTGCGACTTGGCGCGCAGCCGCTGCAGCAGCTCCATCCCGTCCATGCGCGGCATCTTGATGTCGAGCACCGCGAGATCGACCGGCTTGCTGCTGAGCCCCTGAAGCGCGCTCTCGCCGTCGGTGTAGGTGCGGACATGGAAGCCTTCCGCCTCCAGGGTCATGGAGACGGAGGTGAGGATGTTGCGGTCGTCGTCGACCAGCGCGATCGTGTGTTTCGTCGGCTCCATCCGGGCCTCCAGGTTCGCGGCGAGTGTGACCCGAAACGGTTCGCGAGGCCAATCGTGACCGGTTGTGCAAATATGCTGCCCGGGCAGACAGGCCTTGACGCCTTGTTCATCTTCCTGTGGTCCCCTACTTCAGCGGCTAGGTACGACCACCCCACCTTCCCTCCGGCGAGAGCATGAACGACGCACCCGAGCACCCCCAGCCCGATCAGAACACGCCCGCGCACGACACCGTGCCCGAGGCCCAGCATGGCGCCCCGCACGACGCGGCCGACTCCGGCCACGAGACCCCGGAGCAGCTTATGCAGGAGGCCGGCGAGCGGATCCGCGCCCTGGAGGCCTCGGTCGAGGAGATGCGCGAGAAATGGATGCGCGCCGAGGCCGAGAACCAGAACGTGCGCAGCCGCGCCCGGCGCGACGTCGACGACGCGCGCCAGTTCGCCGTGACCAAGTTCGCCAAGGACGTGGTCGAGGCGGCGGAGAATCTGCGACGCGGCCTGACCAGCCTGCCGGCCGATGCCGGCGACAACCCGGTGCTGACCAGGCTGCGCGAGGGGTTCGAGGGGGTCGAGCGTTCCTTCCTCGGCATCCTGGAGCGGAACGGCATCGTCGGCACCGACCCCACCGGGGCCGCGTTCGATGCCAACCTGCACCAGGCGATGGCCGAGCAGCCGAGCGCCGAGCACCCGCCCGGCACGGTGATGCAGGCCTGGACGTCGGCCTGGACCCTGAACGGCCGGCTGCTGAAGCCGGCGATGGTGGTGGTCGCCAAGGCGCCGGAGCAGGCCCCCGGCCACGCTCCGGGCCAGGCTGCGACCCACGCCGCGGCGCCCGCCGCGGACTCCGAGCCGGCCTCGCTCGACCGCACGGTCTGAACCGCCGGCAACCCAAGTTCCCGATTCCGGCTCTTGTCGCCGGGCTTGGGTCTGAATACATCCCAGCGTGTCTTAAGGGCTGCGTCCGGTGCTTCGGGCCGATCGCCGCCGCTACAAGGAGAGCAATATGAGCAAGGTTATCGGCATCGACCTCGGCACGACCAACTCGTGCGTCTCGATTCGCGAAGGCGACGAGAACCGGGTGATCGAAAACAGCGAGGGCGCGCGCACCACCCCCTCGATGGTCGCCTTCGCCGAGAACGGCGAGCGCCTGGTCGGCCAGGCCGCCAAGCGTCAGGCCGTCACCAACCCGACCAACACGCTGTATGCGGTCAAGCGCCTGATCGGCCGTCGCTTCGACGACCCGACCGTGGAGAAGGATCGCGGCCTCGTTCCCTACACCATCGTCAAGGGCGAGAACGGCGACGCCTGGGTCGAGGCCCGCGGCGAGAAATACGCTCCGTCGCAGATCGCCGCGTTCGTGCTCGGCAAGATGAAGGAAACCGCCGAGACCTATCTCGGCGAGACCGTCAGCCAGGCCGTCATCACCGTGCCGGCCTACTTCAACGACGCGCAGCGCCAGGCGACCAAGGATGCCGGTCGGATCGCCGGTCTCGAGGTGCTGCGCATCATCAACGAGCCGACCGCGGCGGCGCTCGCCTACGGTATGGAGAAGAAGAACGGCGGCACGGTCGCGGTCTACGACCTCGGCGGCGGCACGTTCGACGTCTCGGTGCTGGAGATCTCTGACGGCGTGATCGAGGTGAAGTCGACCAACGGCGACACCTTCCTCGGCGGCGAGGATTTCGACGCTCGCGTGATCGCCTACCTGGCCGACGAGTTCAAGCGCGAGCAGGGCATCGACCTCCGCTCCGACAAGCTCGCGTTGCAGCGCCTCAAGGAAGCCGCCGAGAAGGCCAAGATCGAGCTCTCCTCCTCCAAGGAGACCGAGATCAACCTTCCCTTCATCACCGCCGACGCGTCCGGCCCCAAGCACCTGGTGCTCAAGCTCAGCCGCGCCAAGCTGGAGAGCCTGGTCGACGACCTGATCCAGCGCACGCTCGGCCCGTGCAAGGCGGCGATGAAGGATGCGTCCGTCACCGCCGGCGAGATCGACGAGGTGATCCTGGTCGGCGGCATGACCCGCATGCCCAAGGTCATCGAGGTCGTGAAGCAGTTCTTCGGCAAGGAGCCGGCCCGTAACGTGAACCCGGACGAGGTCGTCGCCATCGGCGCCGCGGTCCAGGGCGCGGTGCTCAAGGGCGACGTCAAGGACGTGCTGCTGCTCGACGTGACCCCGCTCTCGCTCGGGATCGAGACGCTGGGCGGCGTGTTCACCCGCCTGATCGACCGCAACACCACGATCCCGACCAAGAAGAGCCAGACCTTCTCGACCGCCGAGGACAACCAGGGCGCCGTGACCATCAAGGTCAGCCAGGGCGAGCGCGAGATGGCGGCCGACAACAAGACGCTGGGCCAGTTCGACCTGATGGGCATCCCGCCGGCGCCGCGCGGCGTGCCGCAGATCGAGGTCACCTTCGACATCGACGCCAACGGCATCGTGTCGGTGTCCGCCAAGGACAAGGCGACCAACAAGGAACAGCAGATCCGCATCCAGGCCTCGGGCGGCCTGTCCGACAGCGACATCGAGCGCATGGTCAAGGAAGCCGAGGCCAACGCCGACGCCGACAAGGCCAAGCGCGCCGGGGTCGAGGCCCGCAACCAGGCCGAGAGCCTGGTGCATCAGACCGAAAAGACTCTGTCCGAGAACGGCGACAAGGTCCCGGCCGCGGAAAAGTCCGAGGCCGAGTCGGCGATCGCCGCGGTGAAGTCGGCGCTGGAGGGTAGCGACCTCGATGCGGTCAAGTCCGCCACCGAGCGGCTCGGCCAGGTGTCGATGAAGATCGGTGAGGCGATGTACAAGGCCGGCGCCGTCGACGCGGCGGGGGCTGCCGGCGCTGGCGAGCCGCCGCATGGCGCCTCCTCCGGTCCTGGCGCGGCCCCGGGTGGCCAGGGCGGCGGCCATGGCAGCGAGCGGGTGGTCGACGCCGATTTCGAGGATATCGACGACAAGAAAAAGTCGGCCTGATACACGCTGACGTGACGATGGCGGGACCGCGCGAGCGGTCCCGCCATCGGCTTGCGCAACGACATGACGAGATCGCGTGCCTGTGCCGGGGCGCGGCCTCGCCGATGAGGACCAGATGGCCAAGCAGGATTACTATGCGACCTTGGAGGCCGCGCGGGATGCCTCGGCGGACGACCTGAAGAAGGCGTACCGCAAGCTTGCCATGAAGTATCACCCGGACCGCAATCCGGGCGACAAGGCCGCGGAGAGCCGGTTCAAGGAGCTCAACGAGGCATACGACGTTCTCAAGGACGATCAGAAGCGCGCCGCCTACGACCGCTTCGGCCACGCCGCGTTCGAGAATGGCGGTCCGGGCGCCGGCGGCTTCGGTGGCGGCTTCGAGGGCGGCCTCGGCGACATCTTCGACCAGGTGTTCGGCGACATGATGGGCGGCCGTCGCGGCGGTGGCGGTCGGGCCCGGACCGGCAACGACGTCCGCGCCCAGGTCGAGATCAGCCTGACCGACGCGTTCTCCGGCATCAAGGTGCCGCTGAGGGTGCCGAGCCGGGTGGCCTGCGAGAGCTGCGCCGGGACCGGATCGGAGGACAGGAGCCGCAGCGCCGAGACGTGTCCGACCTGCCACGGCGCCGGCAAGGTGCGCGCGCAGCAGGGCTTCTTCCTGGTCGAGCGTGCCTGCCCGACCTGTGGCGGCATGGGCAAGGTGGTCCGCAACCCCTGCAAGACCTGCCGCGGCTCCGGCACCGTCGAGCGCGAGCGTTCGATCTCGGTGGACATCCCCGCCGGCATCGAGGACGGCACCCGCCTGCGCGTCTCCGGCGAGGGCGAGGCCGGCCCGCAGGGCGCGCCGAACGGCGACCTGTATCTGCATGTCGGCGTCAAGCCGCACGAGATCTTCCAGCGCGACGGCTCGACCGTGGTGGTCAGGGTGCCGCTCGGCATGGTGACCGCGTCTCTCGGCGGGCATATCGAGGTGCCGGTGGTCGACGGCACCCGTACCCGGCTCGCGGTGCCGGCCGGGAGCCAGAGCGGCGATCAGCATCGCCTGCGCGGCAAGGGTTTCTCGGTGCTGCGCAGCGCCGCGCGCGGCGACATGTACGTCGTGTTCGCGGTCGAGACGCCCCGGCATCTGACCAAGCGGCAGCGCGAGCTGCTGGAGGAATTCCAGGCCGAGGCGGGCGAGAACGAGAAGAGCCACCCCGAGACCGAGGGTTTCTTCGGCCGGGTACGCGATTTCTTCGAGGGCCGGAGCTGACATGTCCAGCCCCGCCCGCATCGGCATCGCCGGGATCGGCGGCCGTGTCGGGCGGCTCCTGGTCGAGGAGACCGCGGCGGCGGGACTGACCCTGGCCGGCGGCACCGGACGCGGCGACGATCTCGCCGCCCTCGCCGCGCGTTGCGACGTGGTGATCGACTTCACCCATGCCGACACCGCGATCCGCCATGCCGCCATCCTGGCCGGATCCGGGGTCGCCTGGGTGCTGGGCAGCACCGGGCTCTCCGGCGATCAGCAACGCGCGGTGGACGATGCCGCGACCGCGATCGCCATCGTCCAGGCCGCCAATTTCTCCCCGGGCGTCGTTCTGATGCAGGCGCTGGCACACCGCATGGCGGCGGCGCTGCCGGCCGCGGACTACGATGCGGAGATTGTCGAGATGCATCACCGCCAGAAGGTGGATGCGCCGTCCGGCACCGCGCTCACGCTCGGCCGCACGGTCGCGGCGGCGCGCGGCGTCGATCTGGCGGACGTGCGCGACAGCGGCCGCGACGGCCATACCGGCGCCCGGCGCCCCGGCGCGATCGGCTTCGCCGCGCTGCGCGGCGGCCAGGTCGTCGGCGAACATACGCTGAGCTTCACCGCCGGCGCCGAGCAGCTCTGCCTGACCCATCGCGCCTTCGACCGGCGCGTGTTCGCGACCGGGGCGATCCGGGCGGCGATCTGGGTCGCGGGTCACACGCCAGGATTGTATGGAATGGACGACGTCCTCGCTCTGCGTTGATTGCAGGGCGGCATGTTCTTGACCCCCCCTCCGGTTTCCGCCACACCCCCCTCTTTCGTCGGTCGCTTTCCAGCAGGGCGCCCGGGGTCGAGGCGCGTCTGACGCCATTTCGGGGATGCACCATGCGCAACAAGGGCGACTTTCTGTTCACGTCGGAGTCCGTCTCCGAGGGTCATCCCGACAAGGTCGCCGACCGCATCAGCGATACCGTGCTCGATTGCTTCCTGGCCGCCGACCCTGAGGCGCGCGTCGCCTGCGAGACCCTCGTCACCACCAACCGGATCGTGCTGGCCGGCGAAGTGCGCGGCCCGGCTTCCGTGACGCAGGACCTGCTGGTGGACGCCACCCGCGAAGCGGTGCGCGACATCGGCTACGACCAGTCCGGCTTCTCCTGGAAGAACGCCGAGGTGCAGTACTACCTGCACGAGCAGTCCGCCGACATCGCCGTCGGCGTCGACAGTGCCGGCAACAAGGACGAGGGTGCCGGCGACCAGGGCATCATGTTCGGCTTCGCCACCCGAGAGACCGATACGCTGATGCCGGCGCCGATCCATTACGCGCATGGAATCCTCAAGCGCATGACCGAACTGCGCAAGAGCGGCGATCCGCGTGGTGCGGGCCTGCAGCCTGACGCCAAGAGCCAGGTCACGCTGCGCTATGTCGACGGCAAGCCGGTCGGCGCCACCAGCGTGGTCATTTCCACCCAGCACGACGAGGGCAAGAGCCAGGCCGAGATCCGCGACGCGCTGCGCGGCGTGGTCGCCGAGATCCTGCCCGAAGGCTGGACGGTGCCCGAGGACCAGTTCTACGTGAACCCGACCGGCATCTTCGTGATCGGCGGCCCGGACGGCGATTGCGGCCTGACCGGCCGCAAGATCATCGTCGACACCTATGGCGGCGCCGCCCCGCATGGCGGCGGCGCGTTTTCCGGCAAGGATCCGACCAAGGTCGACCGCTCGGCCGCCTATGTGTGCCGCTACCTGGCCAAGAACGTGGTCGCGTCCGGCCTGGCCGATCGCTGCACCATCCAGATCTCCTACGCGATCGGCGTGTCGCAGCCGATCTCGGTCTATGTCGATCTCGACGGCACCGGCCGGGACATCGACGAGACCCGCCTCGAGCGCGTACTGCGCGAGTCGGTCGACCTGACCCCGCGTGGCATCCGCCGCCATTTGCGCCTGAACCGGCCGATCTACGCGCCGTCTTCCGCCTACGGCCATTTCGGCCGCGCGCCGGACCCGGCGCTGGACAATTTCACCTGGGAGAAGACCGATCTGGTGGAGACGCTGCGCCAGGCCTTCAACCGCTAGATCCGGTTTCCCCCAGTGGCGGTCAAGCCGTCACCCGACCGGCTGTATGGGCGCCAGAGGAGCCATCCTCTGCGTCCGCGCCAGCAATTGCTGCTCGACGCCACCCTGCCGCGGCTGCGCTTCGGCCATCCCGAGACCCCCGGCGCCGGCTTCGACATCGCACCGTCCCAGCTCTGGCTCGAGGTCGGCTTTGGCGGCGGCGAACACGCGCTGGCCCAGACGACGGCGCATCCCGAGATCGGCCTGATCGCCTGCGAGGTGTTCGAGAACGGGCTGTGCTCGCTGCTCGGCCGGCTGGTCCCGGAAGGCGGCGAGGCCACCGCCCCGCTGCCGCCCGGCCTGCGGCTGTGGGACGACGACGCCCGCACCCTGCTTCGGCAACTGCCGGATTCCTGCCTGGACCGGCTGTTCCTGCTGTTCCCCGACCCGTGGCCGAAGGCACGCCACGCCAAGCGCCGCTTCATGCACCCGGAGATCATCCCGACGCTGGGCCGCGTGCTGAAGCCGGGCGCGACCTGGCGCGTCGCCAGCGACGATCCGACCTATCAGGCTTGGGTGGCGGAGGTGATGCGCGGCCAGACCCTGTTCGATACACCGGCGCCGGCGACCGAACGGCCCGAAGGTTGGTTCGCTACCCGCTACGAGACCAAAGCCCTGCAGGCGGGTCGACAGCCGTACTATTGGTCGTTTACAAGACGAGGTTAATATAGGGTCGGTAGACGAGGAGCAGATCGTGCTCGAAAGGGCGCTACTGGCGTGCGCGCTCGCCCTGCTAGCCTGCCGATCCGCCGCGGCGGCCAGCTTCGACTGCACGAAAGCGACGTCATCGCGTGACCGACTGATCTGTGCGACGCCTCATCTTTCGGCGTCGGATAGCGAAATGGCCCGGATCTACCATGCCGACCTCTCGAAGCTGTCGAATGCCGGGAAAGCGTCCGTGGCCGGGAGCCAGCGCACATGGCTACACCAGTTGGATACAGAGTGTCCGCCGAACGCGGTGGCCGATGGCCCTGGCGCTATTTCGCCCGCGCAGTGCCTCGCGCGTGCCTATGGCGAGCGAATTCAGCTGCTCAAAGCCCAGGTCGTGCAATTTGGCGACATCGTTTTCTTCGAGGTCGATCGAAACCTGACCGGTCTGGTAAAGGGTGAAAAGCTGCAATCTACCGCGGTCTATCCTCAGCGCGACCGACCGCCGAGCGCATCCTGGCGCGCCTGGAACGGACGACAGGTGATGTCGCCGGCTTCCTATTCGGCGTGCGATGATGGGGCAGGAACAGCGGTCACCGAAGTCGACGTCACCTTCGCCACGTCGGCGCTCGTCAGTGTGACGCGATCCGACTCTTACTATTGTCCCCCTTCACCGCATGGATTTGGAGCCGCGAAGCAGGTGACCACGCTGCTATCGCCGTCACCGCACCAATTGGTTGCAGCCGATCTGTTCGTCCCCGGCTCGCATTGGGAGGATTTTCTGACCGGGAAGCTCGACGCGGCGGTGAGTGCGATGACGACCGAGGACTCAGGCCGCAAAGTAGCCAATCGTGAGAAGGCGACCGACCCAGGCGAATGGGTCATGGACCGGAAGGGTCTGACGATAGCCTTTCAGCCTTACGAATTTGGCATGGGACGTAATTTCAATCCCGAAGCCCATGTCAGTTGGGCCGATCTGAGGCCCTACCTGAGGCCGAATCTCGGTCTGCCGCCAGCCCAATGAATTGGCCGCTTTCGTCTGCGCTGCACACATGCGCAGCTTCGCAAACGCCGAGGCGGTCAGGGTGCAGCCGGTCACCGGCGCCGATCCGGGCGCGCTGATGATGGACGTGCTGTGCCGTCCAGCGGCTGCTTTCACCACCTCGCGGCGGATACTTGAGGGAAAACCCCCGGACCCGGCCCTGCCCGGTCCGGGAACGTCGCTTTAGGCGACGCTGGTGGCTTCGGCCTGCTGGACGGCGACTTCCTCGCTGACCTTCACCCAGAGGGCGGCAGCCTCGAGATCGTCCTCGGCGCGCAGCTCGGCGGCGCGCTTCAACGCCCAGGCGCGGGCGTTGCGGCCATGCTTGTTGATCATCAGGCGCGCGGCCTGGCGGTAGCTCATGCGCGGGCGCTTCGCCGCGGCGGTGCGAGTCGAATCCATCGTATCGGCCCCGCCCATCACGCTTCGTCATCCATGTCGTCGGTCTCGATCAGGAACACGGCGAACTCGTCGCGATCCTCGTCGGCGATCTCGCCCTCGGCGGAGGCCTCTGCGAAACCCTGCTCGTAATGGCCGATCTCCTCCTGATTGGCCTCGCGGACCTCCAGCTTGGCCTCTCCGTCCCAGACCGGGTTGCCGTCCCGCTCGAATTCCTGGAGCGCTTCGGTCACGTTGCCGGTGGCGGCTTCTTCCTGCGCCAGGGCAAGCGTTTCCTCGGGGAACACCAGGATCGGTTCCCCGGCGATCTCGATCACGTACAAAGGCATAAATTGTCGACCTTCTCGGGCTGGTCCGCGGCGAGCCGCATGAAGCGCTGCGCCGCACTCCTCGTCTCACTGTCACTTAACAGCATAACACCGCGTTAAAAAGCGATGGATATGCAGAGTTGCCGCGCGCCGGGAGCGTCGTCGCCGCAGCGTCTGGCGCAAAATGGTTGCATCGGCGGTCGCGCCGGTTCGACACTGTTCAGGTTCCACAACCGGGCGCGACCATGCAGACCAGGATCGAAGGCCACTCCCTGCCGGTGCTGACCGTCTATCTCGACGCCTGGGAGACATTGATCTCCGAGACCGGAGAGCTGTCCTGGAAGAGCCCGAACGTGGCCCTGTCCACCACCCTGTCGGGCGGCGGCCAGAGCGGGTTCATGGGCGCGGTGAAGCGCTCGCTCGGTGGCGGCGGCCTGTTCATGACCGAATATCGCGCCGAGGCGGCGCCCGGCTATGTCGCCTTCGCCGCCAAGATGCCGGGCGGCATCGTCGAGCACCGGATCGATCCCGGGCGCTCGGTGCTGGTGCATCGCCACGGCTTCCTGTGCGGCAGCGCCGGCATCACCCTGGGACTCGGTTTCCAGCGCTCGCTCGGGGCGGGAATCTTCGGCGGCGACGGCTTCCGGCTCACCCAGGTCTCCGGCGACGGCACCTTCTTCGCGGTGCTGGGCGGCCACGTGGTCAGCAACGTGCTGCAGCCGGGCGAGCAGATCGACGTCCATCCCGGCCATGTCGGCATGTTCGAGGACAGCGTCGGATTCGACATCACAATGCTGCCGGGCCTGCGCAACAAGCTGTTCGGCGGCGACGGCTTCTTCATGGCGCGCCTGACCGGGCCGGGCCGGGTCTGGCTGCAGACGCTGACCCTGCCCAACCTGGCCCACGCGCTCGGCCCCTATCTCGGCGGCGAGACGGTCGGCGCCAGCGCCGAGGGCACCGCGCTCGGCGTGACCGCGTCCAGCCTGCTCAGGAAGGTGTTCGAATAGGCCGGGACACGGTCCTGGAGACGAGCAGCGCGATCACCACATTCACCGTCACCGCCAGCAGCCCGGTGGAGACGCCGACCCCCAGCAGCGCATGGACCGGCTTGAGCCCGTCGGCGAACGCGATCAGGCTGCCGGTGAGCATGCCCGCCGCCCAGCCGGCCAGCAGCCCGCGCGCATTCAGGCCGAGCGACGGCAGCAGGCCCAGCACCAGCGCCGGCAGCGTCTGCAGGATCCACAGGCCGCCCAGAAGTTGCAGGTTGATCGCGAAGGCCGGATCCAGCAGCAGGATGAAGCCCAGCGCCGCGACCTTGACCAGCAGGGCGACGATCCTGGCGCGGCCGCGGCCGGCCCGATCCTCGCCCCGATCCCCCGCTGGGCGCGGCAGCAGATTGCGGATCACCAGGTTGGCCGCCCCGATCGCCATCACCGCCGCCGGCACCAGGGCGCCGACCGCGATCGCGGCGAAACCGAACCCGGCGAACCAGCCCGGGAAGATCGCCAGGAACAGCGCCGGCACCACCGCACTCGGATGCGCGGTGACGATGCCCGCCGCATGCGCCATCAGCCCGAGCAAGGCGATCAGCCCCAGCAGCAGCGTGTAGGCCGGCAGCATCGCCGCGTTGCGCCGTATGGTGTCGCTGTCGCGTGCCGCCAGCACACCGGTGAGGGTGTGCGGATACAGGAACGCCGCCAGCGCCGAACTCAGCGCCAGCGTGGCGTACGGCACCGCCTGGCCGGCGCGCAGCGCATGGCCGGCGCCCGGGCGCGGCAGATGGTCCGCCGCGGTGCGGAACATGGCGCCATAGCCGCCCAGATGCAGCGGGATCACCGTCACCGCCACGATCACCGCGACATAGATCATCGCATCCTTGAGGAACGCGGTGCTGGCCGGCGCATGCAGCCCGCCGAGCCAGGTATAGGCGGCCAGCGACAGGAAGGCCGCGACCAGCGGTATCTCGCCTGGCAGTCCGAGCGCCTCCAGCACCACGCGGATGCCGACAAGCTGCAGCGCGATATAGGGCAGCACCGCCACCAGCCCGGTCAGCGCCACCACGCGCTCCAGCAGCACGCTGTCGAAGCGCGCCCGAACGATGTCCGCGGCGGTGGCGTGACCGCCGTCCCGGGCGATCTGCCAGAGTTTCGGCATCACCGCATAGACGAACGGATAGACGATGATGGTGTAGGGCAGGGCGAAGAACCCGTACGCGCCGGTGGCGTACACCAGCGCCGGCACCGCGATCACGGTGTAGGCGGTGTAGAAATCGCCACCCACCAGGAACCAGGTCACCCACATCCCGAACGACCGGCCGCCCAGGCTCCATTGCTCTCCGCCGGCCTGCGTGCGCGACGCGCGACGCCAGCCGGCGGAGGCGCCGAGCAGGATGGTGGCGGCGAAGAACACGACAAACACGGCGATGCCGGCCGCACCCGGCCCATGGGAGGAGAGAGGGGTGGACGCGGTCACGGGCGTTCGATCCGCCAGACCGCGAAGATCAGCGCCGCGGTGACCGGAACCCAGGCGAGCTGATACCAGTAGAAGAACGGAAAGCCGAACAGGGCGGGGGTGAGCCGGTCGTAGAACGGCGTCCAGAGCAGGCCGGCGAAGGGCAACAGCAGCAGCAGGCGAGCGGCACCGCGCCGTCTGGTAGTCATGAGGACGGTCTCCCGACGCGGACAGGATCCCCGTTATGCCTGGCGGGACGTTCGTTTCAAGGGCGTCGATGCCCGCATTGCGATCTGTTGCGAACAACCGCCGAACGCGACCGCCCGCACGACGCGGCGTAGCCGCCGGCGGATTTGCCGGTCCGATGCCCCGCATCCCGTTGCAAAAGGATACACCCATGGGAGGAAATACCTCCTATCTCGCCGACAGCGATGCATGGAGGGTCCTGGTGTTGGCTGCTTGGAGGCTTTGCCGGCGTTTGGCCGCGGCGATGTGCTTGTCCTGTGTCGCGATCGCCGCCCACGGTGCGACCCAAAGCGCGGGCCAAGGCGCACCGCCGACGGCCCCGGTCCCGGTCGCCACGGCGCGGGCGGAGCGCCGGCAGGTTCCGGTCTATGCCAACGGCCTGGGAACGGTGCAGGCCTGGCGCACCGTCACCGCGAAGGCGCAGGTGAACGGCTATCTCGACCGGATCGCCTTCCGCGAAGGTCAGGACGTCCACGCCGGCGACCTGCTGGCGATGATCGATCCGCGTCCTTATGCCGCGCTGCTTGCCCAGGCGGATGCGAAGCGGGCCGCGGACATGGCGACGCTGGCCAACGACCAGCTCAATTTCCAGCGCGATTCCGCGCTTGCCCGGGATTCCTACGCCACCCGCCAGCAGGCCGACAACGACCAGGCGCTGGTCCGCGAGACCCAGGCGACCATCCAGGGCGACGCCGCCGCGATCGCGCAGGCGCAGCTCAATCTCGATTTCTGCCGCATCACCGCGCCGATCGACGGCGTGGTCGGCTACCGGCTGGTCGATGTCGGCAACCTGATCGAGGCCAGCGCCCAGACCCCGATCGTCACCATCCAGCAGATCCAGCCGATCGCCGTTGTGTTCACCCTGCCGGAGCAGCAATTCAGCGCCGTCCAGCAGGCACAAGGCCAGCAGAGGCAGGGTGCCGGGACATTGCCGGTGCTGGCCTATACCGCCGACGCCAAGACGCAGCTCGACCAGGGAACGCTGGTGACGCCGAACAACAGCATCGACACCACCACCGGCACCATCTCGCTGAAGGCGATCTTCGCCAACCCGCAGCGCCGGCTCTGGCCCGGCCAGTACGTCCAGGCCCGCCTGCAGATCGGCGTGCAGCAGGATTCCGTCACGGTGCCGGTGCAGGCGATCCAGCACGGCCCGGACGGGCTCTACGTCTTCCTGGTCGGCGCCGACGGCAAGGTCGCGCAGCGTCCGGTCGCGATCGGCTACCAGACCGACTCGCTCGCCGTCGTCACCCAGGGTCTGAACGGCGGCGAGACCATCGTCACCGACGGCCAGTCGCGTCTGCAGAGCGGTACGCTGGTGACGCAGAGCGCCAAGCCGCCGGCGAAAAGCTGAGACGGAGCCGTAGCGATGAATATTTCCGGACCGTTCATCCGCCGGCCGATCGCCACCTCGCTGCTGATGCTGGCGATCTTCCTGATCGGTGTCGCCGCCTATCCGCTGCTCCCGGTGGCGCCGCTGCCGGCGGTCGATTTCCCGACCCTGACGGTGACGACGCAATATCCCGGCGCCAGTCCGGACACGATGGCGTCCTCCGTGGCGATGCCGCTGGAGACGCAGTTCGACGAGATCGCCGGCGTCACCCAGATGACCTCGATCAACGTGCAGGGCACCAGCTCGATCACCATCCAGTTCGATCTGTCGCAGAATATCAACACGGCGATGACCAACGTTCTGGAGGCGATCAACGCCGCGCAGGGCCAGTTGCCGACCGACCTGCCGACGCAGCCGACCGTGCGCAAGATGAACCCGGCCGACCCGCCGATCCTGATCCTGTCGGTGCAGTCCGATGCGCTGCCGCTCACCACCGTCGACGACAACGCCGAGAACATCCTCGAACAGCAGCTCTCCACCGTGCAGGGCGTCGGCCAGGTGCTGGTCGGCGGACAGCAGAAGCCGGCGATCCGGGTGCAGGTCGACCCCGGCAAGCTGGCCACCATGGGCATGACGCTCGAGGACGTCCGGACCGCCCTGTCGAGTGCCACCTCGAACGCGCCGAAAGGCAGCATCGACGGTCCGCGCGAATCGCTGACCGTGATGGCGAACGACCAGATCACGACGGCCAAGAGCTACAACGACGTGATCATCGGCTATCGCAACGGCGCGCCGGTCCGCGTCGGCGATATCGGCACCGCGGTCCGCGGGCCGCAGAACCGCGAGCTGGCGAGCTGGCAGGACACCGGAGGGGACGTGAAGCGCGGCGTGCTGCTGATCGTCTTCAAGCAGCCCGGCGCCAACGTGATCGCCACCGTGGACCGGATCCGCAAGGCGCTGCCGCGGCTCGAGGCCAGTATCCCGTCCTCGATCCATGTCAGCACCGTCGTCGACAAGACCGCGATCATTCGCGCCTCGGTCGACGACGTCGAATTCACCCTCGTGCTCGCCGTGGCGCTGGTGGTGATGGTGGTGTTCCTGTTCCTGCGCAATGTCTGGGCGACGGTGATCCCGAGCGTCACCGTGCCGGTGGCGATCGTCGGCACCTTCGCGGCGATGTACGGGTTCGGCTACAGTCTCGACAACCTGTCGCTGATGGGGCTGACGATCGCGGTCGGCTTCGTGATCGACGACGCGATCGTGATGCTCGAGAACATCTACCGCCATGTCGAGGATGGCGACACGCCCGAACAGGCGGCGTTGCGCGGCGCCGGAGAGATCGGATTCACCATCGTCTCCATCACCGTCTCGCTGATCGCGGTGTTCATTCCGCTGCTGCTGATGGGCGGCATCGTCGGCCGCCTGTTCCGGGAATTCGCGATGACGGTGTCCACCGCCGTGGTCGTCTCCGCCTTCGTCTCGCTGACGCTCACCCCGACCCTGTGCGCACGCTTCCTGCGCCACCAGCCGAACCATGGCAGGCTGTATCTCGCGGTCGAGCATCTGTTCGACCTGCTGCTGGGTTTCTACAGGCGCACGCTCGACGTGGCGCTGCGCTTCCGCTTCGTCACGCTGCTGGTGTTCGTGGCGACCGTCGCCGTCACCGCCATCCTGTTCGTGACGATCCCCAAGGGCTTCTTCCCGCTGCAGGATACCGGGCTGATCATCGCCACCACCCAGGCGGCGCAGGACATCTCGTACGACGCGATGTACGCCAAGCAGTCCGAAGTGAACCAGCTCATCAAGGCCGATCCGGCGGTCGCCGCCTTCGCCTCGCAGATCGGCGCCGGCACCGGCGGCCAGACCGGCAACATGGGCCGGCTCTATATCAGCCTGAAGCCCTGGGGCACCCGCGACGGCGTGTCCGCGGTGATCCGGCGGCTCTCGGCGAAGGCGCAGACTATCTCCGGCATCAGGCTCTACATGCAGGCGGCCCAGGACATCAATGTCGGCGGCCGCCAGGCGCAGACCATGTATCAGTATACGCTGCAGGACGCGGATGCGGCCGAGCTCAATCACTGGGCGCCGAAGCTGCTCGCCGTGCTCAGGAAGATGCCGCAGTTGCGCGACGTCGCCACCGACCAGCAGATCGCCGGAACCACCGAGACGCTGACCATCGATCGCGACCAGGCGGCGCGGTTCGGCATCCTGCCCGCTCAGATCGACGCCGTCCTCTACGACGCTCTGGGGCAGCGCGAGGTGACCCAGTATTTCACCCAGCTCAACTCCTATTTCGTCATCCTGGAAGTTCCGCCGGCGCAGGAGGGAGATCCGGCCACCCTGTCCAATCTCTACGTCAAGGGCAGCAACGGCACCGCGGTTCCGCTCACCACGCTGGTCAGGCGCGACACCGTTCCGGTGACGCCGCTGGCCGACAACCATCAGAGCCAGTTTCCGGCGGTGACGCTGTCCTTCAACCTGGCGCCGGGTGCTGCGCTCGGCGATGCGGTCTCGGCGATCGACAAGGCGGAGGCCGGCCTCGGCACGCCGAAGACGCTGCTGGGAACCTTCCAGGGCACGGCTGCGGCGTTCCAGACCTCGCTCACCTCCGAGCCCACCCTGATCGCCGCCGCGCTGATCGCGGTGTACATCATCCTGGGCATCCTGTACGAGAGCTACATCCTGCCGCTGACCATCCTCTCGACGCTGCCGTCGGCGGGCGTCGGTGCGCTGCTGGCGCTGATGGTGGCCCGCACCGACCTCTCGGTGATCGCGATGATCGGCATCATCCTGCTGATCGGCATCGTCAAGAAGAACGGCATCATGATGGTCGATTTCGCCATCCATGCCGAGCGCAACGACGGCAAGTCGCCGCTCGAGGCGATCCGCCAGGCCTGTCTGCTGCGCTTCCGGCCGATCCTGATGACCACCCTGGCGGCCCTGTTCACCGGACTGCCGCTGATGCTGGAGAACGGCGCCGGCTCGGAGCTGCGCCGCCCGCTCGGCTACACCATGGTCGGCGGCCTGCTTCTCAGCCAGATCCTGACCCTCTATACGACGCCGGTGATCTATCTCTATCTCGACCGGCTGCAACGCGCTTTGACGCCGTCCCGCCGCAAGCGCCTGCCCCGTCTCGCCGCCAGGCTGGGCGCGACGGCGGACCATGCGGACTGACACCGACGCGGCCACGGTGGCCACAGCCTCGCGGGGGAGCCAGACGGTCGTGAAAGATACCGTGCTCGTCAGGCGGAGTCTTGGCTTCCTGCTTCAGGACGCCTCCCGGCTGATGCGCCGGCGGTTCATCGAGGAGGCGCGCGAGGCCGGGCTGGGGCTGAACCGGTCCGAGGCCTCGGTGCTGATCCACGTGTTCCACTCGCCCGGCCTGAGCCAGAGCGCGATCGCGACCTACATGGATATCGACACCATCTCGCTGGTTCGTCTGGTGGACGGGCTCGCGGCGCGCGGCCTGGTCGAGCGCCGCGCCCGCGTTGGCGACCGGCGGGTCCGCGAGCTCTGGCTGACGGACGCCGGCCGCGCCAGCCACGACGACATAAGACGGGTCACCGCGCGGGTCCGGGCGCAGGCGCTGTCAGGCCTCGGCGAGGCCGAGTACGAAGCACTGCTCGACCTGTTGTCCGCCGTGCGCGGCAATCTCGCGGCCAGCGACGCGGATGCCGCCATCGACCTCCCCCCGGCATCCTGAACGCCGGTTCGAGACCGTGCCGGTCCGTGTCGGACGAAACCCTCTGGGCCGCCTTGCCGTCGCCGCCATGCTGTCGTCGCTGCTGGGTGGCTGCGGCGATGCGACACTGCCCGCTTGCGTTCCGGCGCCGATCGACGCTCGGAAGGTTTTCGTGATCGATCACGGCTGGCACACCGATCTCGCCATTCCCGCCGCTGCGCTGCACGGTCGGCTCGCCGGCTTTCGCGCGGTATTTCCGGGCATGCGGCTGCTGCTGGTCGGGTTCGGTCGCCGCACCTTCATGACCGCGCCGGTGCATGGTCTGGCCGACCTGCTGATCGGGCCGTTTCCCGGCGAAGGCACCCTGCTGATCGCCGGCCTGACCGCGCCGCCCGACGTGGCCTACGACGAGGGGCGCATGGCCACGCTGCCGCTGTCCGCCGATGCCGCGCGCCGCCTGTCGGACACCGTCTGGAACACGCTGCGTCTCGACCCGCAGGGCGATCCGGAGGTGATCGCCAACGGGTTCTTTCCGGGCAGCCGCTTCTACCGGTCCAGGGTCGGCTATTCCGGCGCCTACACCTGCAATAGCTGGACCGACGATGTGCTGCACAGAGCCGGCCTGATGCCCGGACCGGCCGGGATCATCTTCGCCGGCCAGGTCATGGCCCGCGCTGGCACTCTCTGCGCCATCAACCCCCCGGCGGCCGATTGACCGTCTGCGCCGGCACCGCCTGCCCGTTCGGCATCACCACGTAGGTCTTCGCCGGCGACGAACCGCCGCCGCTGCCGAAGCTCGAGCTGCAGGCGCACAGCAATCCGGCGGCGAGCAAGGCGGCGGCGCGGGCGAGGAGGAGAGTACGCATCTGGAAAGCCTTCGGAGTGAGCATCGAAGCGATCCTAAACCGCATCACCGCCGTACGAACAGCGTGGCGGTGGCATAGCTGATCCAGACGTCGCGGGTCGCGAACCAGTCCGCGCCGAGCAGCAGGTCGACCCGTTCCGCGACCGGTGCGACCGTCAGCACCGGATTGTCGAACGTCTCATGGCCGATCGAGAGAGTATGGAACCGGTGCCAATGGTATGTGCTCTCGTGCAGGTCGATGCCGGCGTTGATTCCACCCGGATCGGCGCCGAGCTGGTCCGCGCCGACGCCGACGCGCGCCGCCGCGCGGGTGGAGACGATGCGCGAGCGTGCGCCGCTATCGAGCAGGGCGGTGATCGGATGGCCGTCCAGCGTGGCGGACAGCATGGCCCGGCCGCCGCTGATCGAGAGCGGAACGGCGTCGTATGCGCCGCTCCAGGCCGGTGGCGGCGCGCAGGCGACCGAACCCAGCGCGACCCGCCAGAACACGATGCGACGATGCGGCAGGTCCATCTCGACATCGAAGCGCGCGAGCACGTCGGCGCCGATCAGCCCGGCGACCGGCGGCGCGATGAACGGCATCGCCGGCAGCGTGCCGACCGGAACGCTGCCGCCCGGCAGGACGAGTGCGCCGATCCGCAGCGCCGGCAGGATCGCGTTCGGCACCGTGCGGCCGGTGCCGCCGGTGCCCTGCAGGGAGGTGCGGCGCGACCGGTCGCGCTCCAGCCCGAGACCGGCCGCGCCCTGCTCGGTCAGCAGCCCGGTATCCGAGCCGGTATCGACCAGCATGCTGGCGGCACGACCCGCCACCGCAACCGGCATGGTGATGAACCCGTCATCGTCGCGCAGCGTGGCGCTGGCGAGCGGCGTGCGCTCGCAGGCCGGCGGCGCGGCGGCGGCCGGCGCCGGCGCAGCCAGCAGCAGCCACGCCACGACCGGGAAGGTGTGACGGGGCAGGCGCGGGATCAGGGGCAGCGTGCCGGCTCCGGTCAGGACCGAACGGCGGCGGATCGGATCGCCGTGCGATGGCGCGCCGAGGCGGCTCCGGTCATCCTCGCGCGAACCGGTCGGTCGCATCGAGCAGCGCCGACAGGATGCCGGGTTCGGTCATCGCATGACCCGCATCCTCGATCAGCCGGAACGTCGCCTCCGGCCAGGCGCGATGCAGCTCCCAGGCGGTGCGCGCCGGCGTGGCGACATCGTAGCGGCCCTGCACGATCACGCCGGGCAGATGGGCGATCCGGCGCGCATCGCGCAGAAGCTGCCCGTCCTCGAGCCAGGCGGCATGGGTGAAATAGTGGTTCTCGATCCTGGCGAAGGCCAGCGCGAAATCGTCGCCGCCATGCTGCGCCGTCAGGGTCGGGTCGGGCAGCAGCGTCAGCGTCTCGCCTTCCCAGAGGCTCCAGGCCCGTGCCGCCTGCAGCCGTGCCACCGGGTCGTCGCCGACCAGCCGGCGGCGGTAGGCGGCGATCAGGTCGTGGCGTTCCTCCTGCGGGATCGGTGCCACGAACCGCTCCCATTTGTCCGGGAACAGCCACGACGCGCCTTCCTGGTAGTACCAGAGCAGCTCGGCCCGCCGCATGCCGAAGATGCCGCGCAGGATCAGTCCGGTCGCCCGCTCCGGATGCGTCTGCGCATAGGCCAGCGCCAGCGTGCTGCCCCAGGAGCCGCCGAACACCAGCCAGCGTTCGACCCCGGTCAGCACGCGCAGCCGCTCGATGTCCGCCACCAGGTGCCAGGTGGTGTTGTCGTCCAGCCCGGCATGCGGCTGCGACCGGCCGCAGCCGCGCTGGTCGAACAGCAGGATCCGGTAGCGCCTCGGATCGAACAGCCGGCGCTGCGCCGGCGAACAGCCGCCGCCCGGCCCGCCATGCAGCACCACGACCGGAATCCCGTCAGGGTTGCCGCACAGCTCCCAATAGACCGTATGCCCGTCGCCGGTCGGCATCATGCCGTGCCGATAGGGGGCGATCGGCGGATAGGGCGCCCTGGTCTCAGCCATGATCGGTCTCCTCGGCGCGCGTGCCGGCTCCGGCGCGCGGATGGCTCCTGCGCCAGACCTCCAGCAGATGCGCCTCGTCCGCCAGCGTGTAGCGCTGCGTCGAGGACAGGCTGGCATGGCCGAGCAGCTCCTGGATCGAGCGCAGATCCGCCCCGCCCTCCAGCAGATGGGTGGCGAAGGAGTGCCGCAGCGCATGCGGCGTCGCGTGCTCCGGCAGGCCCGCCAGACGGCGATAGTCCCGCATCGCCTTCTGCGCCACCGCGGCGTCGAGCCGCTTTCCGCGCACGCCGGGGAACAGAGGCGAGTCCGGCGCCGGATCGGGATGGCGCGCCACCCAGTGGCGCAGCGCCGACAGCACCGCCGGCAGGACCGGCACCAGCCGCTCCTTGCCGCCCTTGCCGACGATCCTCAGCACCGCGCTCGTTGCCGGATCGTCAGGCCGGGCGCCCGGCTGAACCCGCGGCAGATCGCGCAGGTCCAGCGACAGCGCCTCGGCGATGCGCAGGCCGGCGCCGTACAGCAGCGTGAACAACGCCGTGTCGCGGCTCTCCGCCAGCGCGGTATGCGCCAGCGCGGCGATCCCGGCCGGCACCTCCAGCGCCGCCTGCACCGGCAGCGGACGCGGCAGCGGCACCTTGATTCGCGGCGACGCCATCAGGCCCGGCGCCGCATTGTCGATGCCGTGCCGGCGCGACAGATGCCGGTAGAAGCTCCTGACCGCCGACATCCGCCGCACCCTGGTGCGGTTCGCCTTGTCGCGCGAATGGTCCGGCCGCTCCGCCGCCCTGATCGCCTCGTCCGCCAGCCAGGCGCGGAAATCCATCGCCTTCAGCGTCGCCAGGTCGGCCAGAGTCGGGGTGCCGCCCAGGTGCAGCGTCAGGAAACCCAGGAACCGGGCCAGATCGGTGCGATAGGCCGCAACGGTGAGCGGGCTCGCGCGCCGCTCCAGGGCCAGCCAGTCGAGAAAGCCCGACATGGCGGCGTCCGCCTCGATCCGCGCGTGGTCCGCAGCGCTCAAGGCCGCTCGATCCTCGCCGCCAGCGACGCGCCCAGGAACGCCAGCGCGGTCTCGCTGCCGGCGCCCTCCAGGATCGCCGCGTCGCGCATCGCCAGCGCCAGCAGCATCGGCGGTGCGCCGGCCGCCTGCACCCGCAGCATCGCGTCGTGCACCGCCAGCCCGGCCGCCTCGCCATGCAGCAGCAGCGCATCGCCAGGCCAGGCATTGCGGCGCAGGTTGACATCGCGATTGCCGAGCAGACGCGCGCTGGTGCCGGGCGGCACCGTCGCCGCGCCGAGGCCCAGGGCAAAGCTTGGGCCCAAGCTCGCGCCCAGGCTCGCGCCCAGGCTCGGACTGGTCTCGATGCAGAGCCGCGCCGCATCCAGCCCCAGCAGGCGCGGCAGCTCGACGGCGATCCAGTCCGCGAGGTCCGGCGTGCGGATCAGTGCCAGCACCGCCGCCCTGACCCGTTCGGTCAGGCCGAGGGCGGCGCGGTTCGCATCCAGCACCGTCCGGCTGTGCAGACGCGCCGCCTCGATCATCGCCGCCATGTGGTCCGCCAGCGCGTCGCCATGGATCCGCTTGGGCGGCGACAGACGCTCGTAGAGTCCGGTCTGGGTGGCCAGCCAGCCGGGATTCGCCTCCAGGAACCGCGCGACCCTGCGCGCCTCGACGGCCGCGTCTTCCCCGGCGTCAGGCTGGTCGTCATTGTCCATCGGGCGCTTCGCTTCCATTCTGGAGGCGTCCGCCCGTATTGGAATCCATCCTGTCCCCGAAGCGTCCCACGCCGACCAGCCTAGACAATCCGGATGCGCCCATCCACCGCGTTCCGGTGCTGCTGCCCTATCCGTTCGCCGGCGCCTTCGACTATGCCCGTCCCGCCGACCTGGTCCTGGCGCCGGGCGACGTGGTGCTGGTGCCGCTCAACCGCCGCGCCGAGCTCGGCGTGGTCTGGGACCGCGGCGCCCTGCCGGACGAGCTCGCGCAGGACGCGGTTCCTGCCGTCGCCGACGCGAAGCTCAAGCCGGTCTCGGCCCTGCTCGACGTTCCGCGCCTGCCGGAGAGCCTGCGTCGCTTCGTCGACTGGGTCGCCGCCTACACCCTGACCCCGCCCGGCCTGGTGCTGGCGATGGCGCTGCGCGCGCTCTCCACGCAGCCGCCGGCGCCGACGCAGGGCTGGGTCCGGTCCGGCAGCAATGCCGTCACCGCCCGCGAGACCCCGGCCCGTTCCAGGGTGCTGGCCGCGCTCGCCGATGGCGTTCCCCGCCGCACCGCCGAGCTGGCGCGTCTCGCCGGGGTCTCTTCGGGCGTGGTGCGTGCGATGGCCGAGCGCGGGGTGCTGCGCGAGCAGGAGATCACCCATCCGGCCCCGTTCGCCAGCCCGGACATCGACCACGCCACCCCGGACCTCTCGCCGGACCAGGCGCGGACCGCCGAGCAACTCGCCCGGCTGGTGCAGGCGCGCCGGTTCCAGCCGGTCCTGCTCGACGGCGTGACCGGATCCGGCAAGACCGAGACCTATCTCGAGGCGGTCGCCGCCTGCCTCGCCGAGGGCCGCCAGGCGCTGGTGCTGCTGCCGGAGATCGCGCTGTCGGCGCAGTGGCTGCAACGCTTTACACGCCGCTTCGGCGTGGCACCCGCCGTCTGGCATTCCGAGCTCGGCGCACGGCGGCGCCGCGTCGCCTGGCGTGCGGTCGCCGCCGGCGAGGCACGGGTGGTGGTCGGCGCCCGTTCCGCCCTGTTCCTGCCGTTTCCCGATCTCGGCCTGATCGTGGTCGACGAGGAGCACGAGACCGCCTTCAAGCAGGAGGACGGGGTCACCTACCACGCCCGGGACATGGCGGTGGTCCGCGCCCGCCTGGCCGGCGCCCCGGTGGTGCTGGTGTCGGCCACCCCCAGCCTGGAGACCCTGGCCAACGTCGAGTCCGGCCGCTACCGGCATCTGACCCTGGCGGCGCGGCATGGCGGCGCCCGCCTTCCCAGCGTCGCCGCGCTCGACCTGCGCGAGCATCCGCCGGAGCGCGGCCGATTCCTCAGCCCGCCGCTGATCGAGGCCGCGCACCGCACCATGCGCGCCGGCGAGCAGGCGATGCTGTTCCTCAACCGGCGCGGCTACGCCCCGCTCACCCTCTGCCGTAGCTGCGGCCATCGCATCCAGTGCCCGAACTGCACCGCCTGGCTGGTCGAGCATCGCGCCCGCCGACAGCTCGCCTGCCATCATTGCGGCCATACCGAGCCGGTTCCGGTGCATTGCCCGGCCTGCAACGCCGAGAACAGCCTGACCCCGATCGGCCCCGGCGTGGAACGCATCACCGAGGAAGCCCGCGCGACCTTCCCGGATGCCCGCATCCTGGTCATGGCCAGCGACACGCTGCCCGGCCCTACCGCCACCGCGGAAGCGGTGCGGAAAATCACCGACCGCGAGATCGACCTCGTCATCGGCACCCAGATCGTCGCCAAGGGCTGGCATTTCCCCGGCCTGACCCTGGTCGGCGTGATCGACGCCGATCTCGGCCTCGGCGGCGGCGATCTGCGCGCCGCGGAACGCACCGTCCAGTTGCTGCACCAGGTCTCCGGCCGCGCCGGCCGCGCCGACGCGCCCGGCCACGTGCTGCTGCAGACCTACACCCCCGAACATCCGGTGATGCGGGCGCTGGCCGCCAACGATTTCGCGCGGTTCATGGAGCGCGAGGCCGAGCAGCGCCGCCCCGGCCACTGGCCGCCCTACGGCCGCCTCGCCGCGCTGATCGTCAGCGCCGATACCGCGAGCGACGCCGATCGCGCCGCCAACGCGCTGGGCCGCTCCGCCCCGTCCGGCGACGGCATCCAGGTGCTGGGCCCGGCCCCGGCGCCGCTCGCCATCCTGCGCGGTCGCCACCGCCGCCGCCTGCTGCTCAAGACCCGCCGCGACATCGCCGTGCAGCCGATTTTGCGCCACTGGCTGGCCGCCACCACCCCGGCGCCGCGCTCGGTGACGATCGACGTCGACGTCGATCCGGTCTCGTTTCTGTAAGGCTCCGGCAGCGTCTTCAGAAAAACCGGCTCAGCAGGTTCTCCAGCCGCTCCTGCCCGCCGGAGCGCGGCTGCGGCGACAGGTTGCGGTCCTCGGCGGCGGCGGCGATCGCCTCCAGCGTCATCTTGCCTTTCAGCATCTCCCTCGCGCCGGCCCCGGTCCAGCCGGCATAGCGCTCCGCCAGCGCGGCATCGAGCTGTCCGTCCTCGACGATCGCCGCCGCGATCAGGAAGGCGCGGGCGCAGTGATCCATGCCGCCGACATGCGCATGCACCAGGTCCGCCGGGTCGATCGACTGCCGCCGGATCTTGGCGTCGAAGTTGCAGCCGCCCAGACCCAGCCCGCCGGCCTTGATGACGTGATACAGCGCCATCGCCGTCTCGTTCAGGTTCATCGGGAACTGGTCGGTATCCCAGCCCAGCAGCGGATCGCCGCGATTGATGTCCAGCGAGCCCAGGATGCCGAACGCCGCCGCCATGGCGATCTCGTGCTCGAAACTGTGCCCGGCCAGCAGCGCGTGGTTGCCCTCCAGGTTCAGCTTCACCTCGCCCTCCAGCCCGTAGCGCTGCAGGAAGCCGTACACCGTCGCGGTATCGAAATCGTACTGGTGCGCGGTCGGCTCCTTCGGCTTCGGCTCGATCAGGATCTGCCCGGCGAAACCGATCTTGTGCTTGTATTCCACCACCAGCGACAGGAACCGCCCGAGCTGGTCCAGCTCGCGGCGCAGATCGGTGTTGAGCAGCGTCTCGTAGCCCTCGCGCCCGCCCCACAGCACGTAATTGTCGCCGCCGAGCGTCTTGGTCGCATCGAGGCAGTGCTTCACCGTCGCGGCGCTGTAGGCGAACACGTCCGGGTCCGGGTTGGTCGCCGCGCCGGCCATGAAGCGCGGATGGCTGAACAGGTTCGCCGTGCCCCACAGCAGCCGCGTCTGGCTGGTCTGCATCCTGGCGCCGAGATAATCCACCATCTCGTGGAAATTGCTGAGCGAGCCGCGCAGATCCTCGCCCTCCGGGGCGATGTCGCGATCGTGGAAAGTGAAGAACGGCACGTCGAGCACGCGGAACAGGTCGAACGCCGCGTCGGCCTTCTCGCGCGCGCCCTGCATCGGGTCGGCGGTGCGCATCCAGGGCCGCATCAGGCTCGGCGTACCGAACGGATCGCTGCCGTTCATCGCCAGGCTGTGCCAGTAGGCGCAGGCGAAGCGAAGATGCTCGCCCAGAGGCTTGCCCAGCACGATCCGGTTCGCATCGTAGTAGCGATAGGAAAGCGGGTCGCGGCTGTCCGGACCGGCGTAGCGAACGGTCGGCATCCCGCTGAAGAGGGTTTCGCTCATGGGTTTGGCTTTCGGTTGATCAGGGGACGTTGTCGCGCAGGAAGATTTGCGTCCGCACCGGCTTGAGGGGAAACCCGGCATCGATCCGCGCCAGGCCGCGCAGCGCCGAGATCGCATTCTCGACCTCCTGCTCCTGGTCCTGGTGCAGCACCGCGGTGAAGGTGCCGGACAGCAGCGCGTCGCGGGCGTGCGCGGTCAGCTCGTGCGCGACGACGATCGGCGGCGGACGGCGCGCATCCTCGCGCAGCGCCTGGATGATGCCGCGATTGCCGGCCCCGGCGCTGTAGACCGCCAGCAGGTCCGGATGCGCGCGCAACAGCGAGCGCAGCTTCGGTCCGGTGACGGCGCTGTCGTCGCGCCCCTCGATGGTCGGCAGCAGCGCGAGCTCGGGAAACTCGCGACGCAGCACCTGCTCGAAGCCGAGCCGGCGATCGGCATGGTCGTGCAGCGTCATCTGCCCGACCAGCAGCGCCACGCTGCCGCGACGCCCGCCGGCCATCCGGCCGATCAGCGAGGCCGCGACCCGTCCCGCCGCCTTGTTGTCGATACCCAGGAACGTGCTGCGCCGCGACGGCGACACGTCGGACACCAGCGTGACCACCGGGACCTCGCGCTCGACCAGCCGGTCGATCTCGTGACGCACCAGCGGTGACTCCATCGCCACCACCGCCACGCCGTTCCACTCGTCGCGCGCGATGCCGGCGAGCAGTCCGGCCAGGGCGGCTTCGTCGAACGCCGTGTAGTCGGCGACGCGGATCGCCACCCTCTGGTCGGCCATCGCGCCGGCGGCCGCCCGCACGGTCTCGTGCAGCGCGGTCATGAAGCTGTTGGTGCCTGCCGCCGGCAGGACGAACAGATAGCGCTCCAGCCGCTGCGTGGCCAAGGCCGCGGCGAACGCGTCGCGCCGGAAGCCCAGCCGCTCGACAGCCGCCTGCACACGCTCGATCGTCGCCGGACGAACGCCCTTGCGTCCGTTCAGGACGCGATCGACCGTCGCCAGGCTCACGCCGGCGGAGGCGGCGACCTCGAACACGGTGATCTTCTGCATCGTTTCTCCCGCGCCGACCGTAGGGCAAATCCCTGAGGCACGTCAATCAGCAGTCGGGGCGGCGCATCCGGCAAGCCCAATGGATCGGCACCCGCGCAGACTTGTGCAACGCAGCATTCGCGATCGAGCACGGCGCCGAGCCGCGTTGTCGCGTTTGAAGCTTACGGGATACGATATTTGTCTGACAGGCGTATGAGTCGCTATGGTCCGGCCGGGTACGGGTCTTGCGTTACGTGCCGCAATTTGCTTTCGTCGCCGCAATGTCGATGCGGTACCGGTTCGGTGGTGTCCGCGTTAAGACAAAGGACCGGTCCTGTCCATCGTGACGGGCAACGACCGGCGTAACGGAGGAAATCAGTCGTGTCGCATCTCCCCAATCGGTCTCGTCTCGGCGGTCCGAGTCTTTCCCGCAGGCTGCTGGCTGGCGCCGCCCTGTCGCTCGGCCTGGCGTCGCTCGCCCCGGTCGCGGCGCAGGCCAGCGCCGCGCACCCCAAGATCGGCTTCTCGATCGACGATCTGCGCCTCGAGCGCTGGGCGCACGATCGCGACTATTTCGTCGCCGCCGCCAAGAAGCTCGGCGCCACCGTCAACGTGCAGTCCGCCGACGCCAGCGAGAGCCGCCAGAACGCGCAGATCGAGAACCTGATCTCGCGCGGCATGGACGTGATCGTGATCGTGCCGTTCAACGGCAAGGTGCTCGGCAACGTCATCAACGAGGCCAAGCAGGCCGGCATCAAGGTGATCTCCTACGATCGCCTGATCCTGGACGCGCCGATCGACGCCTACATCTCGTTCGACAACGAGCGCGTCGGCGAGATGCAGGCCCAGGGCGTGGTCAACGCCGCGCCGACCGGCAACTACTATCTGCTCGGCGGCGCGCCGACCGACAACAATGCCAAGCTGCTGCGCGACGGCCAGATGAAGATCCTGCAGCCGCAGGTCGACGCCAAGAAGATCAAGATCGTCGGATCGCAATGGGTCGACGAGTGGAGCCCGACCAAGGCCCTCTCCATCACCGAGAACGCGCTGACCGCGAACCAGAACAACATCCAGGGCATCGTCGCGTCGAACGACGCGCTGGCCGGCGGCGCGATCCAGGCGCTGGCCGCCCAGGGCCTGGCCGGCAAGACCGCCGTCTCCGGTCAGGATGCCGACCTCGCCGCCGCGCAGCGGATCGAGGCCGGAACCCAGACCATGACGGTCTACAAGCCGCTCAAGCTGATCGCCAGCACCGCCGCGCAGATGGCGGTCGACCTCGCGAAGGGCACCACGCCCGCCTACACCAGCAAGATGAACAACGGCAGCAAGGACGTCGACACCATCCTGCTGACGCCGATCGCGCTGACCAAGGCCAACGTCGATCGCCTGGTCACCGACGGCTACTTCACCAAGGCGCAGATCGACGGCAAGTAGCCTCGTCCGGCCGGACGCCCCGGAAGTGGGGCGTCCGGCTGTTTCGGCGGCCGGGGAGCGATGCGATGTCTGACTACCTGCTCGAGATGCGCGGCATCACCAAGAGCTTCTCCGGCGTGAAGGCGCTCGACGGCATCGACCTGCGGGTGCGGCCGGGCGAGTGCGTCGGGCTGTGCGGCGAGAACGGCGCCGGCAAGTCGACCATGATGAAGGTGCTGTCCGCGGTGCATCCGTATGGAAGCTGGGGCGGCACCATCCTGTGGAACGGCCAGGAGCTGCGCTGCACCACCATCAAGGAGAGCGAGGAGGCCGGCATCGTCATCATCCACCAGGAGCTGATGCTGATCCCGCAGCTCTCGGTGGCGGAGAACATCTTCCTCGGGCGCGAGCCGCGCACCTTCGGCGGCATGATCGATTTCGACGCCATGTACGTCGAGGCCGCCCGGCTCCTGTCCGGCCTGCGCATGGGCCACATCAACCCGGTGCAGCCGGTCTCGAACTATGCCGGCGGCGAGCAGCAGTTGATCGAGATCGCCAAGGCGCTGAGCAAGAACGCCAAGCTGCTGATCCTCGACGAGCCGACCTCGTCGCTGACCAAGTCCGAGACGGCGATCCTGCTGCGCCTGGTCAAGGACCTGAAATCGCGCGGCACCGCCTGCGTGTACATCTCGCACAAGCTGGAGGAGATCGAGGAGATCGCCGACAGCGTGACGGTGATCCGTGACGGGCGTTTCGTCGGCGACGCGCCGATGGCCGACCTGACCACCAGCGACATCATCCGCATGATGGTCGGACGCGAGATGAACAACCTGTTTCCGCGCGAGGAGCATCCGATCGGCGAGATCGTGTTCGAGGCGATCGGCATCACCTGCCTCGATCCGGAGAACCGGCTGCGCAAGCGGGTCGACGACGTGTCGTTCAGCCTGCGCAAGGGCGAGATCCTGGGCATCGCCGGCCTGGTCGGCGCCGGCCGCACCGAGCTGGTCAGCGCCCTGTTCGGCGCCTATCGCGGCACCCATTCCGGCGAGGTCAAGATCGACGGCAAGCTGGTCAAGATCCGCAACCCGCGCGAAGCGGTCAGGCACGGTCTCTGCATGGTGCCAGAGGACCGCAAGGCGCACGGCATCGTTCCCGGACTCGGCGTCGGCTACAACATCACCCTTTCGGTGCTGGACGACTTCACCAAGGCCGGGCTGATCGACGAGGCGCAGGAATTCGCCACCATCGGCGACGCGATCAAGCGGCTGCGGATCAAGACCGCGTCGCCGCTGCTGCCGATCTCCAACCTGTCCGGCGGCAACCAGCAGAAGGCGGTGATCTCCAAGATGCTGGAACCCAAGCCGCGTGTGCTGATCCTCGACGAACCGACCCGCGGCGTCGATGTCGGCGCCAAGTACGAGATCTACAAGCTGATGTTCTCGCTGGTGCGCGAGGGCATGTCGATCATCATGGTCTCTTCAGAACTGCCCGAGGTGCTGGGCATCAGCGACCGCGTGCTGGTGATCGGCGAGGGCGAACTGCGCGGCGACTTCATCAACGACGACACCCTGACCCAGGAGCGCGTGCTGACCGCGGCGATCACGCCGCTCAAGCGCGCCGCCTGACCGGAACACAATCATGACAGAGACCACCTCCGTCGCGCCGACCCAGGCAGACGTCGCCATCGCCAAGGCCGACCGCCGCCAGATCCTCAAGGTCGAGCATCTCAAGGGCGCCTTCGCGCGCTACAAGATCCTGGCGCTGGTGGTGGCGATCGCCATCATCTGGGCGCTGTTCACCCAGCTCACCGGCGGCGACTTCCTCACCGCCCGCAACCTGTCCAACCTGCTGCGGCAGATGGCGATCAACGGCATGGTTGCGACCGGCATGGTGTTCGTCATCATCTCCGGCGAGATCGACCTGTCGGTCGGTTCGCTGCTCGGTCTGATGGGCGGGCTCGCGGCGATCTTCGACGTCACCTACCATCTGCCACTGTTCGTCACCATTCCGCTGGTGATGCTGCTGGGCGCGATGGTGGGCGCGTTCAACGGATACTGGGTGGCGTTCCTCAGGGTGCCGTCCTTCATCGTCACCCTGGCGGGCTTCCTGGCGTTCCGCGGCGTGCTGCTGGGCGTCACCGGGGGCGTCACCATCGCGCCGGTCTCGCCGGCGCTGATCTCGGTCTCGCAGAGCTACCTGCCGGACGTCGCCGGGTACGGGCTCGGCGTGCTGGTGTTCGCGACTCTGGCGCTCACCACGCTGCGCTCGCGCGCCAAGCGGGCGCAGCACGGGCTGAGCGTGCCGCCGATGGCGGTCGATCTCGGCAAGCTCGCCGTCGCCGCGGTGGTGATCGTCGGCTTCTTCGGCATCCTCGACGCCTATCGCGGCGTGCCGCTGCCGGTGCTGATCGTGCTGGTGCTGCTCGGCGCCTTCACCGTGATGGCCCGGCGCACCGTGTTCGGACGCCGCATCTACGCGGTCGGCGGCAACCTGGAGGCGACCCGCCTCTCCGGCGTCAACGTGCAGATGGTCAAGCTGGCGGTGTTCGCGCTGATGGGCGCGATGGCGGCGCTGGCCGGCATCGCCACCACCGCGCGCCTCGCCGCCGGATCGCCGTCGGCCGGCACCGGCCAGGAGCTCGACGCCATCGCCGCCTGCATCATCGGCGGCACTTCGATGCGCGGCGGCGCAGGCACCGTGTTCGGCGCGCTGATCGGCGCGCTGATCATCGCCACGCTGGATAACGGCATGTCGATGCTCGGCGTCGACACCTACTGGCAGATGATCGTCAAGGGGCTGATCCTGCTGCTCGCCGTCTGGTTGGACGTCGCCACCAGCACCAAACGCTGAGAGACCGGGCGTAAACGCGGCCTGGCGGTCATCCGCGGGCGAATCGCTGCGCTCCGGTGCTCACGGCCTGGAGGCCGCTGCGCTCCGGTGCTCGCGTTTCACCCGCGGCCGGCGTCGCTGGCGCGCCGCCTCTGACTCGCCAGGCCACGTTTCCGACCGGTCTCTCCGTGCCCGAGGACTCTGTGTGGGCGGGGGCGGTGCGCGCGCCGCCACCCGGTCTCTCGACCAAGCGGGGATGATGCGGCATCGTCGGATCCCATGATCCTCGCTGCGCGCTCTGCCTTCGCTCTTGCCTCGCTCCTCCTGGCCGGGACCGCATTCGCGGCGACGGCGCATGGTCCGCCGCCGCTGCATCTGTTCGGGCAGCTCGCGGTCTCGCCGGACGGCAGCCAGATCGCTTCGCTCGAGGCGGAGCAGCCGGTCGACGAGGCGCTCGATCCGACCTGGACCATCCGCCTGCGTCCGGTCTCCGGCAACGCGGCGCCGGCCATGGTGCGTCTGCCCTGCCAGGGTCCGGAATGCGTGCCCTCGGCGCTGGCCTGGGCGCCGGACGGCAAGCATGTCGCCTTCGTGCTGCGCCAGCCGCGCCAGACGCACCGCTTCGTCTATGTCGCGCAGACCGATGGCGGCGCGCCGGTGAAGCTGCTGGAGTTCGACGGCACGCTCGGCGGGCTTCGCTACGGGGCGGACGGCGCGCTCGCTGTGCTGGCCACCGCCGGCGCGCACAAGGAGCCCGGCGCCACCCAGGCGGCGGCGAAGCTGTCCGGCGAGATCGGCACCGACGAGGACGAGCAGCGGATCGCGCTGGTCGAGAACGGCGCGCTGACCTTCCAGTCGCCGGCCGACCTCTACGTCTACGAGTATGACTGGCAGCCGGACACGTCGCAGCCCGGGCATCACCGCTTCGTCGCCACCGCCGCGCACGGCAACGGCGACAACAACTGGTGGACCGCCAAGCTCTACGCGCTGGAGAACCGCACCGCGCGCGTGCTCTACAGCCCGCCGCAGCGCCAACAGCTCGCCGACCCGGTGGTGTCGCCGGACGGCAGGCAGGTCGCCTTCGTCGGCGGCATCATGAGCGATTTCGGCTCCACCGGTGGCGATGCGTTCCGCCTGTCGCTCGACGGACCGCCGGCGACGCCGCCGGTGCTGCAGAACCTGACCCCGAACCTGCGCGCCAGCATCGCCTCGCTGTCGTTCGGCTGCGGCGACGGGCTGATGGCGACCGCTCTGGCCGGGCCGGACGCGGAACTGCTGCGCGTCGGCGACGGCGCCGACCTGTCGCATCCGCTGTTCGCTGCGCCGGAGATGCTGTCCGGCGAACAGCGCGGCCTCGGGCTTGCCTGCGGCGGCGGCACCGCGGCCGCGGTCGCGCAGGATTTCGTCACCGCGCCGGAGATCGTCGCCGGGCCGCCCGGCCGGTTCCATCCGCTCACCCACGCCAACGTTGGACGCGCCCTGCCGGTGACGGTGCGCAGCCTGAGCTGGCGCAGCGACCAGTACGACGTGCAGGGCTGGCTGCTCTCGCCGAAGGGCATCCCGGACGACATGGCCGGGCCGAAGAGCCCGATGATCGTCTCGATCCATGGCGGCCCGTCGGCGGCGAACGATCCGGTCTACATGACGCCGCGCGACGAGACCCTGTTCCTGCTCCAGGCCGGCTATCGGGTGTTCCTGCCCAATCCGCGCGGCAGTTTCGGCCAGGGCGAGACCTTCGCGCAGGCCAACGTGCGCGATTTCGGCCATGGCGACCTGCGCGACGTGCTCGCCGGGATCGACGCGGTCGAACGCGCGGTACCGGTCGACGATCACCGTCTCGGGCTGATCGGCTACAGCTATGGCGGCTACATGACGATGTGGACCGTGACCCAGACCAACCGGTTCCGCGCCGCCGCGGCCGGCGCCGGCATCTCCGACTGGCAGTCCTATTACGGCGAGAACGGCATCGACCAGTGGATGATCCCGTTTTTCGGCGCATCGGTGTACGACGACCCGGCGATCTACGCGCACTCCTCGCCGATCGACTTCATCCGCCAGGTCAAGACCCCGACCTTCGAATATGTCGGCGACGCCGACGTCGAATGCCCGCTGCCGCAGACGCAGGAATTCTACCACGCGCTGCATACGCTCGGCGTGCCGACCTCGTTCGTGGTGTATCCGGGGCAGGGCCACGGCATGCGCGACCCCGCCGATCGCGCCGACATCAAGAAGCGCACCCTGGCCTGGTTCGCGCGCTACCTGGCGCCCTCCTAGCCGGACCGTCGTCCGGACCGGGAATTGTCATCGTCGCGTGCGGGACAGGACCGGCGCGAATCGTCTAGGACGTCCGGACGACCTTCGGGATGTTCGACGATGCTGGTCATGCGCTCGTTTCCGCCGGCCCTGATGCTGCTCCTCGCCATGCCCGGCCTCGCATCGGCGCAGCCAGGCCCGACCTGCGCGGCGGTGCGGACCGACTTCACCACCGGCGCCTACGCGCAGCGCGAGGCGATCGTCGACGCGCTGCAGGATCGCTTCAAGGCCGCGGGCGCAGACCACGCCCTCGGACGCGACGGCAAGGTGCAGGCGGTGATGCTCGCGCTGATGCGGTGCGGCACCGCCCCGCAGGACGATTTCATGCAGACCCTCGATCGCGCCGCGTCGCAGGTGACGCTGGAGCGTGCCAGCCACCGCGGCGATTGATCCGCGGATGCGTCAGTGCGAGGCCGGCGGCACCACCCCGTCCGCCGGATAGGCCGGCATCGGCGGCGGCGGTTGCACCACCGCATGCGGGGTCTTGGCCAGCGCGTCGGTCATCATCCTGACCGCGGTCTCGAGCTGGATGTCGTGATCGGTGAGGAACTCGCCCGGCACGTCCTCGACCTCGACGTCCGGATCGACGCCGTGGTTCTCGATCACCCATTTGCCGTCCAGCCCGTAGAGGCTGTGTTCCGGGATCGTGATCGAGCCGCCATCGAGCAGGGTCCAGTTGCCGCGGATGCCGCGCACGCCGCCCCAGGTGCGGGTGCCGATCAGCTTGCCCAGCCCGTACTTGCGGAAATAGTACGGGAAGATGTCGCCGTCCGAGGCCGAGTAGTGGTTCATGATCGTGACCTTCGGCCCGTCCAGCATCTCCTGCGGCGTCTGCTGCGCGGCGCGCTCGCGATTGGTGCCCATCCCGACCAGCACCCGGCGCAGCCGCTCGAGCACGATCTGGTCGATGAAGCCGCCATTGTTCCAGCGATCGTCGATCACCAGCGCCTGCTTGCCGAGCTGGGCGTAGAACTGGCG
>CAIMSN010000007.1 GCA_903844135.1 uncultured Rhodospirillales bacterium
CTCGAAGCCGCCGCCGAGCGCGTCGCCCTGGACCAGGCTGATGGTGACGATCGGCAGGTCCATCGCGCGATGGCCGTCATGCAGGACGTCGATGCAATGCTGGGCGTAGCGCTGCATCGACGCGCGGTCGCGATGACGGATACGATCGGCAAAATAGGCGATGTCGCCGCCAAGGTTGTAGATCCCCGGCACGGCGGACGCGACCACCAGGAACTGCAGCGGCGGCTCTCCGTCGCGGCATTGCGCGGCGTGCAGATCGGCGATCAGGCGCTGGCCTGCGGCGAAATCGTCGAGGAAGGCGTCGGTGATGCGCGCCGGGCCGCCGGCCAGTTGCGCCCGGCTCCAGACGGTGCGCGAGCCGGGCTCGTAGCGCAGCTCCTGGTGCGGCAGCGGCGCGGTCTCCAGCGCCTCCCGCGCCTGCGCGGCGGATGGAAGGTGCAGCAACGGGGCAGGACGGTTACGCGGAAGCAACGACAGCATGGCGGTTCATCCTCTGGCGGGTTGATCGCTACGCTGCGCGGGCCTTGCCGGCCTGCACGACGACGCAGCGCCTGCCGCAGAGTGGGCGTCGCCGCGTCCGCCAGGCCAGTCATTTCGGCGACCGGCGATGCTTTTGGCGGCCCTAGGGCCGGGTCGACAGATCGATCAGCGCGACCGTGCCGTCCTGCGTGCCGAAGGCGAGCCTGGTTCCGTCCGGATTGAACGCCAGCGCCGAAACCGCGCCGCCGGCCGGCCCAAGCCCTGGCCCGAGCCCTGGCCCAAGCCCTGGCCCACGCCCTTGCTGCTTGCCTGGCCCACACACCGGCAGCACCCGCCTGGTGCCGACATCGGACATCAGCACGGTGCCGTCGGAGAACCCGGCGGCGACGATGTCGTGCTGCGGATGGAACGCCACCCTGACCGCGACCGCGTCCGGCACGCCGGCCAGTTCGGTCGGCGCCTTGCCCATCGGGCCGCCGCCGAAGAACGGCCACAGCACCACCGCCTCCGCGCCGCCGGTGGCGAGCCAGCGCCCGTTGCGCGAGAAGGCGAACGACTGCGTCTTCTGCGGATAGCCGGACATGCGCATGTTGTGGCCGTCCGACAGGCGCCAGCCATGCAGCTCGTTCTCCTGCATCGCGGTCACCAGCGCCTCGCCGTCGGGATGCAGCGCGACGCCGATATGGCTGCCCTTCCAGGCCAGGCGGCGGGCGGTCTCGGACTTCGCTCCGGTGAACCACAGCGACGCGCCGCCGTAGTGCGACACCGCGAGGCGCTTGCCCTTGGCGTCGAACGCCAGGCCGGACACGGTGCTGTCATGCTCGAGCGTCTTGATGGTCGCGTCGTTGGCGTCGCGCAGCACCACCTGCTTGCCGGCGGCCGACGCGATCAGCCCCTGCTTGCCGGCGAAGCTCGCCACGTGCTCGACCCAGCGCCGGCCCTTGTCGATGACTGAAACCGCGCCGTCGGCGGCGACGCGCCGCAGCGTGTTGTCGTCGCCGCCGGTCAGGAAGCCGGATCCGGCGACATCCGCGCACAGCGATAAAATCGCACCGTCGTGCGCGACGATCTCAGTCCAGGCCGGGTCGGCAACTTTCGTCAGCGCCACGGTGCCCTCTCCGGTGGCGAAGGCGGCAACCGACCCGTCGCGCGAGAAGGCGCAGCCGACCACGAAGCCGTCGAGCCGGTGGGTGGCGCCACGGGTGCGCAGCAGGTGGTCCGGATCGGCCACGGCCTCGCTCATGCGCGGCAGCCCTCGAAGCCGCGGCGCAGGCGGGGGCGATTGAGGTTGCGGCCGATGAAGACGATCCGCGAGGTGCGCGTCTCGCCGTCCTTCCAGGGCGCCACGAAGCCGCCGTCGGCCATCATGTGCACCGCCTGGAAGGCGAAGCGGCGCGGCTCGCCGGCATAGTTCAGGATGCCCTTGGAGCGCAGGATGTCGCCGCCCTGCTCCTGCAGCAGCGCGCCGATCCAGGCCTGGAACTTGGCCGGATCGAGCGGTTCCTCGACCGCGAACGACAGGCTCGACACGTCCTCGTCGTGGGAATGGGTCTCATCCTCGAGGAAGTCCGGCGCGATCTCCAGCGCACGGGTCAGATCGAAGCCGCCCTGGTCCAGCACGTCGGCGAGCGCGACGTTGCCGCGCACCGCGCGATGCAGCCGGACATGGCGGTTGATGCCGCGGATGCGGGTCTCGAGCGCCGCGAGCGTCGCCTCGTCCACCAGGTCGGTCTTGTTGAGGACGATCACGTCGGCGAACGCCACCTGGGTGCGCGCCTCCGGGCTGTCGTTCAGGCGGGCCGGCAGGTTGAGCGCGTCGACCACCGTGACCACCGCATCGAGCCTGGTCTTGGCCCGCACCTCGTCGTCGACGAAGAAGGTCTGCGCCACCGGCGCCGGATCGGCCAGTCCGGTGGTCTCGACGATGATGCCGTCGAACACGGTGCGTCGCTTCATCAGCGCGCCGAGAATGCGGATCAGGTCGCCGCGCACGGTGCAGCAGATGCAGCCGTTGTTCATCTCGAACACCTCCTCGTCGGCATCGACGACGAGGTCGTTGTCCACGCCGAGCTCGCCGAACTCGTTGATCACGACGGCATATTTGCGTCCGTGCTGGGCGGTGAGGATATGGTTCAGCAGCGTGGTCTTGCCGGCGCCGAGATAGCCGGTGAGCACCGTCACCGGCACAAGATGGTCAGACATGGCGGCTCTCGCTCCGGAGTTGATCGTGTCGGCGCTCGATATAGGCATCGCCCAGCCCGACGCCCAGGAGCAGGAAGAACCACCCGCCCAGCGGCAGGTTGGTGAAGGCGCTGGCGGACGCGATCGGCCATTCCTGGATGAACGCCGCCGCGAACAGCCCGACCCGCCAGGCGTGATGCACCGGTTGCGTGCCGGCGCGCGGCCGCGCCAGCCGGTAGCCCAGCGACCACAGCCAGGCGATCACCAGGGCGACGAACAGCAGCATGCCGGGCACGCCGGCATCGGTGAGCGCCTGCAGCAGATGGTTGTGGGCGTGCTGCACGCAGATCGCGGCGCCGCCGCCATCGCCGGCCGCGTCGTCGGGGGAGTCGCTCCAGGGCGGCCAGGCGTGGAAATAGGCCGGATCGGCGCAGCCGTTGCGAAACCCGTCGAAACCGAGGCCGGTCAACGGGTTGGAGACAGCGATCGCGACGGCGCGGGTATAGATCAGCCCGTACGGGCTCTCGCTGAAATGGCGCAACTGATGACCGAACAGAATCACCAGGTGGGCGAAGCTGCGCGGCGACGCCACCGCCGAGAGCGCCACCAGCAGCGGTACGGCCGCCAGCGCCACCAGCAGCGGCGGACGCAGCGGACGCAGCAACAGGCCGCCCACCAGCAGACCCAGCAGCGTCAGCAGCAGCGGCATGCGCTGGCCGGCGAGCACCATGATCGCCAGTCCGGCCAGCAGCGGCAGCATCGCCAGCGGCGCTCGGCTCCAGGATCGGGGGCCGCCCGCGCGGCGCAGGATCCAGACGCTGGCTGCGAGCATGACCGGCAGCAACAGGCGCGACAGCGGCGCGGCGGCGCGCGGCTTGTCGTACGGTCCGGTCAGGGTGCCGTCATGGAAGCGCGGATCGCCGAACAGATTGTGGCCGGTCAGCGCCTGCAGCAGCAGTTGGGCGGCGATGTAGAGACAGCAGGCCGCCAGCAGCCAGCGCATCGCCCGCCTGGGCGCCGGATCGCGCAGCGCCACGTGCTGCAGTGCCGCGGCGAACAACAGGAAGCGGACCGTGGCCAAGGCCTGCATCATGTCCGGCCAGCCGCCGGCGCCGAACGGCCCGAACGGGACCGAGCACAGACAGAGCCAGCCCCACCACAGCCCCGCCACCGCGATCCAGGGCCGGTGCAGCCAGTCCCAGTCGAGCGCCGCCAGCGAGCGCAGCAGGAACGCGACCGCCGTGACGTCGATCGCCGCCTCCGCCAGCCCGCGGCCGTGGGTCAGGAACAGCGGGCTGAGCAGCGCGGACGCGGTGACGATACGGTCCAGGGCCGGGACCAGCTTGCCGGCGATCCTCATCCGGCGCTCGTCGCGTGGCGTCCGCGCGACACCGCGTCCGCGCGCAGCGCCAGAAGCGCCGCCCTGGCCTGCGGCAGGTCGTACGCGGCGGCACGCGCCCGGCCGGCCTTGCCGAGCCTGGCGCGGAGCCTGGCGTCGCCGGCCAGCGCCCGCAGCGCCGCCTCCAGCGCGCCCGGCGGTTCCGGATCGACGATCAGCGCGGCGCCTTCGGCCAGGGCGCGCAGGCCGCCGCGTCCGGAACAGATCAGCGCCGCACCGGAGGCCATCGCTTCCAGCGCCGTCAGTCCGAACGGCTCCGGCCAGCGGCTCGGCACCACCACGATCGCCGCCCGCGCCATCGCCGCCAGCACGGCGTCGTGCGGGCGATAGCCGGCGAGCGCGATGCCGGCCGCCTCGGCGCTCGGACGCAGCGCGCGCTCGAACGGGGTGTCGGCGCCGTCGGGACGAAACCGGTCGGCGCCGATCATCGCGGCGGTCCAGCCCTTGAGCTCCGGCAGCACCGCGGCGACGGCGCGCACGAAGCAGTCGGCGCCCTTGTCGGCGACCAGCCGGCCGGCGAACAGGATGGTCCGGTCGCGCCGCTTCGGCGACCCGGGCAGCGACGCGAGATCGAGGCAGTTCGGCAGCACCCGGACCGCTGGAGCGTCCGCGGCACCGCGCAGGCCCTCGCGATAGCGCTCCGCCAGCCAGTCCGACGCCGCGACGATCCCGACCCGCCGCGCCAGCGACCGCCTGGCCGCCGGGCTGCCGGCGCGTCGCATGCCGCGCGGGTCGTTGTGCAGGAACAGCGTCACCGGCAGGCCGGGGAACCGGCGCGCCAGATGGGCCGCCACGTCCGGCCGGTTATGCACCTCGATCGCGTCGCACCCGACGCGGCGCAGGATCCGGGCGACGCCGGCCGCATAGCGCAGCGTATCGCGCAGCAGCCCGGGTCCGGCCGGCGCGACCGGGACGAAGCGCCGGTCGGCGAACGGCGGCTGGTCGCCCGGCCGCCCGAGCACCAGGTCGTCCGGGCCGGACAGACGATGCACCAGCAGGCCGATCGCGCCGACCGAACCGGGCGCGAACCCCTCGCGCGGCGGCAGGACGATGGCGATGCGCGGATCCATGCGGCGGCTCAGGCGACGCTCTCGTAGCGATCGAGCCGCCAGGAGACCGGTTCGGCTTCGGCCGCCTCGTACCAGGCTTGCACCAGCGGATGCGCCAGCACCTCGGCGCAGTAGGACGCGGCGACGGCGCCGAGCCGGATCCGGTAGCCGGCCAGGCGCGCCGCCACCGGCGCGAACATCGCATCGGCGGCGCCGAACCCAGCGCCGAACAGGTAGGGACCGTCCGCGCCGAAGCGGGCCCGGGTGGCGGTCCAGAGCCGCTCGATCCGGTCGAGATCGGCCTGCACGTCGATCGGGATGCCGCCGGCCAGCGGGCGGTCGCGGCCGAGATTCATCGGCAGCGCCAGGCGCAGCGCCCGGAAACCGGCATGCATCTCCGCCGACAGCACCCTGGCATGGGTGCGCGCCGCCAGCGTCTCCGGCCACAGCGACGGCGACAATTCGGCGCAATATTCGGCGATCGCCAGGCTTTCCCAGACCTGGTGTCCGTCATGCGACAGATAGGGCACCTGCCCACTCGGGCTGGCGTCGCCGATGCTGCCGGGCGCGGCGCCGAGCGGGATCATGCGCTCGACCGGATCGAGCCCGGCCAGCCGCACCAGCAGCCAGCCGCGCATCGACCAGGACGAATAGCGGCGTGTGCCGATGACCAGGGTGCCGCGATCGGACATGGGACGCGCCTTCAGGCAGATTGAGATGAAGCGTTCTGTAGAGAAGCCCGCCCGGAGGGGCAAACCGGCAGAGAGGCAAGCCGGGGGAGGCAAGCCGGGGGAGGCAAGCCGGGGGAGACAAGCCGGGGGGTCGCGTTGCCGGATGCGGGCGGTCGGGCTAGCAGGGTGCATGGCCCAGCACCCGCCGATCCCGGATCGCGCCTTCGCCGCCTTCCTGTTCGACATGGACGGCACCATCCTGAGCTCGATCGCCGCCGCGGAACGGGTCTGGACCGCTTGGGCGCAGCGTCACCGGCTCGACGTCGCCCGCTTCCTGCCGACCATCCACGGCGTGCGCGCGGTGGAGACGATCCGCCGCCTGGCGCTGCCCGGGGTCGATGCGGAGGCGGAGGCGGCGGCGCTCACGCTGGCAGAGATCGACGACGTCGGCGGCATCGCGCCGATCGACGGCGCCGCGCGGTTCCTGTCGGCGCTGCCGGAGGGACGCTGGGCGATCGTGACCTCGGCGCCGCGCGCGCTGGCGCTGCGGCGGATCGAGGCGGCCGGGCTGCGGCCGCCCTCGGTGATGGTCACCGCCGACGATGTCGCCCACGGCAAGCCGGCACCGGACTGTTTCCTGCTGGCCGCCGACCGGCTCGGCGTGCGCGCCGCGGACTGCCTGGTGTTCGAGGACGCCCCTGCCGGGATCCTCGCCGCCGAAGCCGCCGGCGCCGCGATCCTGGTCGTCACCGCCACCCACCGTGGCGAAACCGTCTCGCCACATCCCCATATCCGGGACTACGGCGCGCTCTCATGCGCCGTGCAGCAGGGCGGGCTGCGGCTGCGGATCGACACGCTGCCCGGCGACGGCGCGGACCGGTAGGCGGTTCGAAGAGATCCAGACCTCAGCCGGGACGTTTCTTCACGATCCGGGACGGCACCGTCTCGGCCATGCAGCGGAATGGGCATCTCGTTCGCGGCGAGAGCCTGCTCCGACACGCCGTCAAGCAAGGCGTCCATGAGCCAGTCATGGGTGTAGGTTCCCATCACGGGCCGCCTTCATCAGGGCCCGCCCCGGGTGCCGGCCGCGCGGGCGGTCAGCGTCCGCATGTCAGGCATCCTGGTGCTGCATCAGCACCGGGAGGTCGGCGCAGGCGACGACGCTTTCGGTGACGCCGTCGAGCAGCCGTTCACGCAGCCTGCCACGGCTGTAGCTGCCCATCACCAGCAGATCGGCCCCGGCCTGGTGCGCCATCGCCACCAGTTGCGCGCCGATGTCCTGACCGTCGGGCGGCGCGGTCAGCCAGGTGACCGGCATCCCGTCGAACAGCGCCGGCAGCGGGGCGTGCCGTTCCTCATCGTCCACCCGGAGCACGACGACGCGATCGGCCCTGGCCAGCAGCGGCGCGGCGGTGCGCACCGCGCGGGCGGCGTTGGCGTCGTCCTGCCAGGCGACCGCGATCACCTGGCCGAAGGCGCCGTGCGTCGCAGGCGGCACCAGCAGCACCGGGCGGCCTGCATGGGCGAGTGCCGCATGGATGCGAGCCCGCGCCTGCCGGTCGCCCTGGTTCTGCTCCAGGATCAGCAGATGCGCGTCGCGGCCATGTTCGGCCACCGCCATGACGCCGTCGCCGCGGACCGCGATCCAGCGCGCCTGGTGCCCTTCGGCCTTCTCCCGCGCCACCCAGCGATCCAGCGTCTCCCGCATCGCGCCGACCCAGTCCGAACGCCTGCTTGAGACCGCCGTCCGGCGCGCCGTGGTCATGACCTCCTCGGTCGGCTGCAGCGCCGCCAGCACCGGCCCGTCGATCGCCAGCACGGTGGTCCGGCCGCCTTCCGCGGTCATGAGCTTGCCGGCCACCTCGAGCATGGCCGGAACCGAGTCCGGCCGGTGCAGCGCCACCAGGGTGCTGCCGGCCCGGGTGCCGGGGGTCGCCGCGCTGATCGCCGCCACCGGCGAGGTGCGGATCGTCGTGGCCAGCGCGTAGCCGGCGGCCACGCTGGCCAGGCACAGCGTAACCGACAGAGCGACGTTGCCCAGCGCCTGCAAGCTGCGGCCGTCGCGGGCCAGTTCCAGGGTCTGCAGACTGAACGAGGAAAAGGTGGTGAAGCCGCCGCAGATCCCGACCATCACGAACGCACGCGTCTCGAACGGCACCGCGAAGCGGCCGTCGGTCGCGGTGAGTGTGCCGAAGAAGCCGATCACGAACGAGCCGACCACGTTGATCAGGAGGGTGCCCCAGGGGAAGCTGGGCCCGGTCAGCGCGACCACGACGTTGCCGAGCCAGGCCCGCAGCACGCTGCCGATCGCCCCGCCGAGGCCGATCAGAAGATAGTTCAGCATGCGACGGAAACTACGACGCTCTCGGCGCCGACATCACGCAATGGAAGCCACGGGAACGGCATGGGCGCACTCCTTCGCTGAACATTTCGTCCAGATCGCCAGGAGTCATCAGCCCACGACGGGCGGTTCAAGGGGGAACCCCATCCCCTATGCGGCCTCTATCGCATGACCGGAGCGTCGCTTCAACGACGGCTGGCCCGCCACACAAGAATGCGACCTTGGACCTGCTTCGCTACGAGCGGCCTCGCTTCCCTGGTTCGACCGGGCTCGCGCTGGATTGCCAGCTCAGCGCGACAGCGCGCGGTCGAGATAGTGCGCGGCGCTGATCAGAGCCAGATGGGTGAAGGCCTGCGGGAAATTGCCGAGATGCTCGCCGGCCGGGCCGAGCTCCTCGGCGAACAAGCCGACATGATTGGCGTAGCCCAGCATCTTGTCGAACAGGAACCTGGCCTGGGCGAGATCGCCGGCGCGCGCCAGGCACTCGACATACCAGAACGAGCACATGGTGAAGCTGCCTTCGTCGCCATGCAGACCGTCATGGCCGGGGCCGCCATCGTCGTCGCTGGCGGTGTCGTAGCGATAGACCAGGCTGTCGATCGCCAGGATGCGGCCGACCGCGTCCAGCGTGGACCGGAAGCGCGGGTCGGTGGCGCTGATGAAACGCACCAGCGGCATCAGCAGGCAGGACGCGTCGAGCGTCGTGCCGCCTTTGTACTGGACGAAATAGCCGAGCTCCTGGTTCCAGAATTCCTCGTGGATCTCGGTGTAGATCGCGTCCCGGCAGCCCGCCCACAGCGCCTTCGGCGCCGGCAGGCCGCGCTTGCGCGACAGGCGGATGGCGCGGTCGAACGCCACCCAGCACATCAGCCGGGAATGCAGGAAATCCCTGCGTCCACCGCGAACTTCCCAGATTCCCTCATCCGGCTGCTGCCAGTTGTCAGCCAGCCAGTTCATGCTCTGCACCACCCCGGCCCAGCGCTCGTGGCTGACCTGTTCGCCGTGCGCGTCGCACAGATACAGCGCATCCATCAGCTCGCCATAGATGTCGAGCTGAAGCTGGCCGGCGGCGCCGTTGCCGATCCGGACCGGGCGGCTGTCGAGATAGCCGGACAGATGCGGCAGATCCTGCTCGTCGGGCGTGGCGCCGCCATCGACGGCATACATGATGCCGAGCGCGCCGCCGTCGGGAATGTCGCGGGCGCGGTCACCGAGCCAGCCGATGAAGGCGTTGGCCTCCTCGATATGGCCGAGCCGCAGGAACGCGTAGACCGTGAAGGCGGCGTCGCGCAGCCAGGTGTAGCGATAGTCCCAGTTGCGCGCGCCGCCGATCTGTTCCGGCAGGCCGAAGGTGGCGGCCGCGATCATCGAGCCGTGTTCGGCCGAGGTCAGCGCCTTGAGCGCCAGCGACGAGCGGGTGACGCTGTCGCGCCAGCGTCCACGATAGTGCGAGCGGGCCACCCAGTCGCGCCAGAAATCGCAGGTCAGCTTGAAATCCCGCGAGACCATGCTGTCGTCCGGCGAGGTCGGGCTCTGGTCGCCATCCTCGAGCACGAAGGCGGCGGTATGGTTCTCCTCGAGGTCGAAATCGCAGATCGCGGTGCCGTTCTCGATCGTGAGCGGCAGGGTCGAGGACAGGCGCAGGGCGGGGCCGCCGCCATCCGGGCGGAACAGCACGGCGTCGCCCTCGAAGGTGGCGCTGTGGGCCTGGCGCCCGTAATCGAACCTCGGCGCGCAGACCATGCGGAAACGGCAGGCGTGACGCACCGCCTTGACCCGCCGCACCAGCCTCTGGCAGTCGGCCACCTCGGCGACCGGCATGAAGTCGGACACCTCCGCCACACCCTCATGCGACAGGAAGCGGGTCAGCAGCACGTTGGTGTCGGGCACGTACATCTGGCGATGGCGCGCGCCGTTCAGCACCGGACGCAACGAGAACAGCCCGTCCGCGTCGGTCCCGAGCAGCGACGCGAACACGCTCGGACTGTCGAAACGCGGCCAGCACAGGAAATCGATGGTGCCGTCCAGCGCCACCAGGGCGGTGGTCCGCAGATCGCCGACGATGCCGTGATCCTCGATCGGCTGGGCCATGGAAACTCCGGTCTACGATCGGGCGGGAACGAGGCGAGGGCCGGGCGGTTGCGCCTGCCTCATGGCGGTGGCGCGGCGGTCTTGGGCCAGCGGCGATGCAGCCAGAGCCAGGAGGCCGGGTCCTCGCGTATCCAGCGCTCCAGCGTCCGGTTCATCGCGCGCAGGATCGCCAGCGTGTCGGCGGCGCGGTCGCCGGTGCGCACGACCGGCAGCGGCGGTTCGCAGACCATGCGGAAGCGGGCCGGGCCGAGCCGCACCACATGGACCGGCATCACCGGCGCCGCGAATCGGAGCGCGAACTGCGCCAGCGCGGGGGCGGTCATCGCGTCGCGGCCGAAGAACGGCACCGCCACCCCGTCATTCATCTTCTGGTCGACCAGGAGCCCGAGCGAGCCGCCGCGTCCGAGATGGGCGAGCGCCAGGCGGGCACCCTGCGCACCCTTGGCGAACATCCGCACCCGGCCGGTCAGCGCGGCCTGGCGCATCGCCTGCAACTGCCCATCCACCACCCGGCTGGACGCGGCGCGATAGACGCCGCAGACGTCCAGCCCGAGCGCCGCGGCGATCGGCAGCACCATCTCCCAGTTGCCGAGATGGCCGGAAAAGAACAGCGCCTGGCCGCCCGTGGCCTGCAGCGAAGCCAGATGCTCCTCGCCCACCACCTCCCAGCCGGGTCCAGCGCCTGGGCCGGCAACGGTGCGGGCGAAGCGAGCCAGATGCGGCAGTTCGGCGACGGTGCGGCCGAGATTGTCCCAGACGCCGCGCAGCACGCGGCGACGCTGCCGGTCGTCCATGTCGGGGAAGGCCATGGCGAGGTTGGCCAGGCCGACGCGCGACACCGGCAAAAGCGGGCCGACCAGACGGGCGATCCAGCCGCCGGCATTCGAGCAGCGCACCGGGTCGAGGCGGCGGATGCCGGCGATCGCGCAACGGATCGCCAGCCCCGACAGCCGCTCGATCCAGCTCGGTCCGGGTCCCGCCATGCGGCCTGTATGGGCCAGCTTCCCGCCGGCCGGAAGCGCGAAAACGCCAGGTGATCGCCAGGGCGGGCGGCATTCGCGTTGACACCGGCATGGCCGGGCTGCGATCCTGGGGACGTCGATGTGGGAGAGATCGGACGGGGAGACATCCCGACCGGCGCCGAAGGAGCAACCGCCCCGGAAACTCTCAGGCAGAAGGACCGCCTCGACTCGAGCTTCTGGAAAGAGGCGCCACCCAACGGGCCGGCGTCCGCCGACGGGATAACGATCTCAGGCAAACCGACAGAAGGGGCGCGACACGGACCGTTCGTCCGGCCCTTGGGTTCACCGGGGAGTCACGCGCCTTGATCGACGCCGATACCCCGTCCCATGACCCCGCCGCCGGTTCCGCGATCCAGCCGGATCTGCTGGCGCGGGCGATCAGCGTCACCGACCTCTACACCATCGGCATCGGACCTTCGAGTTCGCATACCGTCGGGCCGATGCGGGCGGGCCGCAGCTTCGCCCGGGCTGTGCTGGAGCGCGGCGGCACCCCGGTTTCGGTCTGCTGCCGCCTGTTCGGGTCGCTGGCGCTCACCGGACGCGGCCATGCCACCGATCGGGCGGTGATCCTGGGGCTGGCCGGCTGGGCGCCGGACGCGATCGACCCGGACCGGATTCCGGCGCTGCTGGCGACGATCGCCGCGGACGCCGCCCTGCGCCTCGGCGGCGGACCGACGGTTCCGTTCGATGCCGGCCGCGACCTGGTATTCGACCGCGAGACCTTCCATCCCGGCCACCCCAACACGCTCCTGCTGACCTGCCGGTTCGATGATGGCTTCGTCCTGGAGCGGCACTACCATTCGATCGGCGGCGGGGTGGTGATCGCCGCCGATGCGGTCGTCGCTCCCGCCAATCTGGTGCAGCCCTACCCGTTCGATTCCGGCGCCGCGCTGCTGGCGCATGCCGGGGACTCCGGGCTGGGCATCGCCGGGGTGGTCGCCGCCAACGAGACCGTCTGGCGGGCGCCGGACGAGACCAGCGCCTTCCTCGACGCGGTCCGCGCGGCGATGTCGGCCTGCATCGAGCGCGGCTGCGCCGCGGCCGGCATCCTGCCCGGCGGCCTCGGCGTGCGCCGGCGCGCCGGCGCGATCAGCCGCTCGCTGCCGCCGCATGGCGCCGGCAACGACCCGCAATCGCCGTTCGAGTGGGTCAGCCTGTGGGCGCTGGCGGTCAACGAGGAGAACGCCGCCGGCGGCCGCGTGGTCACCGCGCCGACCAACGGCGCCGCCGGGGTGCTGCCGGCGGTGCTGCGCTACTACGAGGTGTTCACGCCGGGCGCGACCGCGGAAGGGGCGCGGATCTTCCTGCTGACCGCGGCGGCGATCGGCTTCCTCTACAAGAAGCGCGCCTCGATCTCGGCGGCGGAGATGGGCTGCCAGGGCGAGGTCGGCGTCGCCTGCTCGATGGCCGCCGCGGCGCTGTGCGCGGTGCTGGGCGGCTCGCCGGCGCAGATCGAGAACGCGGCCGAGATCGGCATGGAGCATAATCTCGGCCTGACCTGCGACCCGATCGGCGGCCTGGTCCAGGTGCCGTGCATCGAGCGCAACACCATGGGGGCGGTGAAGGCGATCAACGCCGCCTACCTTGCACTGCGCGGCGACGGGCAGCACATCGTCTCGCTGGATGCGGTGATCGAGACCATGCGCCAGACCGGCGACGACATGCGCTCGAAATACAAGGAAACCAGCCTCGGCGGCCTGGCCGCGATCGTGGCGCACCTGCCGGTCAATTTCGTCGAATGCTGAGGGGACACAGAACCATGTCGGATTTCTTCAACCGCGCGCTCTCCGACGATCCGCTGATCGCGGATGCGCTGTCCGCCGAGTTCGTCCGCCAGGACGAGGGAATCGAGCTGATCGCCAGCGAGAACATCGTCTCCCCGGCGGTGCTGGCGGCGCAGGGCTCGGTGCTGACCAACAAATATGCCGAGGGCTATCCGGGACGGCGCTATTATGGCGGCTGCGCGCAGATGGACGTGGTGGAGAGCGCCGCCATCGCGCGCGCCACCAGGCTGTTCGGCTGCGCCTACGCCAACGTGCAGCCGCATTCCGGCGCGCAGGCCAATGGGGCGGTGATGCTGGCGCTGCTCAAGCCCGGCGAGACCTTCCTCGGCATGGCGATCGATGCCGGCGGCCACCTGACACACGGCGCCAAGCCGACGGTGTCCGGCAAGTGGTTCAACGCGGTGCAGTACGGCGTGCGCCGGCAGGACGGCCAGCTCGACTACGACCAGGTCGAAGCCCTGGCGCACGAACACAAGCCGAAGCTGATCATCGCCGGCGGCTCGGCGATCCCGCGCCAGATCGACTTCGCCCGCTTCCGCGCCATCGCCGATGCGGTCGGCGCGCTGCTGTGGGTCGACATGGCGCATTTCGCCGGGCTGGTGGCGGGCGGCGCGCATCCGAGCCCGTTCCCGCACGCCCATGTGGCGACCACCACCACGCACAAGACGCTGCGCGGGCCGCGCGGCGGCATGATCCTGACCGACGACGAGGCGCTGGCGAAGAAATTCAATTCCGCCGTGTTCCCGGGTCAGCAGGGCGGCCCGCTGATGCATGTGATCGCCGCCAAGGCGGTGGCGTTCGGCGAGGCGCTGCGTCCGGACTTCCGGGCCTATGCCGCCCAGGTGGTGGCGAACGCGAAGGCGCTCGGCGAGCAACTGGTGGCGCGCGGACACGAACTCGTCACCGGCGGCACCGACACGCATCTGGTTCTGGTCGATCTGCGCCGCGCCGGCGTCACCGGCAAGGCGGCGGAAGCCTCGCTGGAGCGCGCCGGGCTGACCTGCAACAAGAACGGCATCCCCTACGACCCGCTGCCGCCGGCGCAGACCAGCGGCATCAGGCTCGGCTCGCCGGCGGGCACCACGCGCGGCTTCCGCGAGGCGGAATTCCGCCAGGTGGCGAACCTGATCGCCGACGTGCTGGAGGGTCTGCGGCAGAACCCGGAGGACAATGCGGCCGCCGAGAACGCGGCGCACGAGTCGGTCCGGGCGCTGTGCGCGCGCTTCCCGCTCTACGCCGCGGGTCTGCCGGCCACCGCGTCGAAGGCGGCCTGATGGACGATGTCGCGGTCCTGAACCAGGAGCCGGCGGCGCGGACCGTGCTGCACGGGCTGCATCTGGAGCTGGGCGCCAGGATGGTGCCGTTCGCCGGCTACGAGATGCCGCTGCAGTATCCGGCCGGGATCATGGCCGAGCATCTGCACGTGCGCGCCGCCTGCGGCCTGTTCGACGTGTCGCATATGGGCCAGATCAGGCTGCGTGCGGCCTCCGGCACGCTGCGCGATGCCGCGCTGGCGCTTGAACGGCTGGTGCCGGCCGACATCGCCGGCCTCGCGCCGGGGCGGCAGCGCTATGCCGTGTTCACCACCGAGACCGGCGGCATCAGCGACGACCTGATGGTCGCCGCAGAACCGGACGCGCTGTTCCTGGTGGTCAATGCCGGATGCAAGCTGGCCGACCTGGCGCATCTGCAGGCGCATCTCGGCGGGACGTGCGAGATCGCGCTGCTGGCCGATCGCGCTTTGATCGCGCTGCAGGGACCGGGCGCGGAGGCGGCGCTGGCGTCGCTGGCGCCGGAGGTCGCTGCGATGAAATTCATGGATTTCCGCCGCCTGTCGATCGACGGCCACGACTGCACGGTGTCGCGCTCCGGCTATACCGGCGAGGACGGCTACGAGATCGGCATGCCGGGCGACGCGGCGGAGCCGATCGTCCGGCGCCTGCTGGCGATCCAGGGCGTGCTGCCGATCGGGCTCGGCGCGCGCGACAGCCTGCGTCTCGAGGCCGGGTTGTGCCTGTACGGATCGGATCTGGACACAGGCACCAGCCCGGTCGATGCGGCGCTGGAATGGTCGATCCAGAAGAGCCGGCGCACCGGCGGGGCGCGCGCAGGCGGCTTCGTCGGCGCGGAGATCGTGCTGAAGCAGTTCGAACAGGGTGCCGTGCGGCGACGGGTCGGGCTGCTGCCGGATGGCAGGGCGCCGCTCAGGGCCGGCGCGACGCTGTTCCTGGCCGAGGATCCGAGCCGGCCAGTCGGCCACGTCACCTCCGGCGCGTTCGGGCCCACCCTCAAGGCGCCGGTCGCGATGGGCTACGTCGCCACCGGCTGCGCCGAGCCCGGCACCGCGCTGCTCGCCGAGCTGCGCGGCAGGATGGTGCCGGTCACGGTCGGCGCGATGCCCTTCGTCCCCTCCACCTACAAGCGGTAGACGGTTTTGCTCATGACCCATGACGCTCTCTGGACCGGCACGCAGGCTCCGAGCGAGTCGTTCGCCAACCGGCATATCGGTCCGGACCAGGACGAGGTCGCGGCGATGCTGGGCGCGATCGGCGCCGCCGACCTGGAGACGCTGACACGCGAGACCGTGCCGGACTCGATCCGCATGGAACCGGAGGCCTGGGCGGCGGCGGGTCTGGAGGCGGGTCTCACCGAGACCGCGGTGCTCGACCGGCTGCGCGCGGTGGCGTCGCGCAACCAGGTGCTGACCTCGCTGATCGGCCAGGGCTATCACGGCACCATCCTGCCCGGGGTGATCCAGCGCAACATCCTGGAGAACCCGGCCTGGTACACCGCCTACACGCCGTATCAGCCGGAGATCAGCCAGGGCCGGCTCGAAGCGCTGCTGACCTTCCAGACCCTGGTCTGCGACCTGACCGGGCTCGACGTCGCCAACGCCTCGCTGCTCGACGAGGCGACCGCGGCGGCGGAGGCGATGACGCTGGCCAGGCGCATGGCGACGTCGAAGGCGAGCGCGTTCTTCGTCGACGAGGGCGTCCACCCGCAGATCCTGGCGGTGCTGCGCACCCGCGCCGAGCCGCTCGAGATCGGCCTCGTGATCGGCGATCCGTCCGGCGACGTCGATGCCGGCACGGTGTTCGGCGCGCTGCTGCAATATCCGGACACGTTCGGCCGCATCCGCGACCATCGCGGCCTGATCAAGAAATTCCATGAGGCCGGCGCCCTGGTAGCGATGGCGGCCGATCCGCTGGCGCTGACGCTGCTGACCCCGCCCGGCGCGCTCGGCGCCGACATCGCCATCGGCTCGATGCAGCGCTTCGGCGTGCCGATGGGCTATGGCGGGCCGCACGCCGCCTACATGGCGGTGCGCGATGCGTTCAAGCGCTCGATGCCGGGCCGGCTGGTCGGCGTGTCGATCGATGCCGCCGGCCGCCCGGCCTATCGGCTGGCGCTGCAGACGCGCGAGCAGCATATCCGCCGCGAGAAGGCGACCTCCAACATCTGCACCGCGCAGGTGCTGCTGGCGGTGATCTCGGCCATGTATGCGGTGCATCACGGGCCGGACGGGGTGCTGGCGATCGCCCGCCACGTCCTGCGTCGCACCCAGGTGCTGGCCGCCGGACTGCGCGCGCTCGGCGCCGCGGTCGAGAACGACCGGTTCTTCGACACGGTGACGGTCGCCACCGGGGACCGCACCGACGCGATCCTGCGGGCGGCGCGCGAGTCCGGCATCAATCTGCGCCGCATCGACGACCGCCGGATCGGCATCACCCTCGACGAGACCACCACGCCGCAGACGATCCGCGCGGTGTGGCAGGCGTTCGGCGGGCAGCCGGACGAATCCGGGCTGAGCGTGGCCGATTCGATTCCAGGGGCGCTGGCGCGGACCCAGCCGTTCATGACGCACGCGGTGTTCCGCACCCACCATTCCGAGACCGAGATGCTGCGCTACCTGCGCCGCCTGTCGGATCGCGACCTGGCGCTCGACCGCACCATGATCCCGCTCGGCTCCTGCACCATGAAGCTGAACGCGACCGTCGAGATGGTGCCGATCACCTGGCCGGGATTCTGCGACATCCATCCGTTCGCGCCGGCCGAGCAGGCCCAGGGCTACGCCGAGCTGTTCGCCGATCTCGAAGCCAGGCTCTGCGCCATCAGCGGCTACGACGCGGTGTCGCTGCAGCCGAACTCCGGCGCGCAGGGCGAATATGCCGGGCTGCTGGCGATCCGCCTCTATCACCGGTCGCGCGGCGACGATCGCCGCGATGTGTGCCTGATCCCGGCCTCGGCGCACGGCACCAACCCGGCCTCGGCGCACATGGCCGGGATGCGTGTGGTGGTTGTGGGCTGCGACCGCGACGGCAATGTCGACATCGCCGACCTGGAGAGCAAGATCGCCGCGCATCGCGACCGGCTGGCAGCGATCATGATCACCTACCCGTCGACGCACGGCGTGTTCGAGGAGAACGTCCGCGCGCTCTGCGACATGGTCCACGAGGCCGGCGGACAGGTGTATCTGGACGGCGCCAACCTCAACGCCCAGGTCGGGCTGTCGCGCCCCGGCGCGTTCGGCGCCGACGTCAGCCATTTCAACCTGCACAAGACCTTCTGCATCCCGCATGGCGGCGGCGGCCCGGGCATGGGCCCGATCGGCGTCCGCGCGCATCTGGCGCCGTTCCTGCCCGGCCGGCCGGACCAGGAGGGCGCGCATGCCGTCTCCGCCGCCCCGTTCGGCTCCGCCTCGATCCTGCCGATAAGCTGGGCCTACATGCTGCTGATGGGCTCGGACGGTCTGCGGCGCGCGACCCAGGTGGCGATCCTGAACTCGAACTATATCGTCAAGCGGCTCGAGGGCGCGTATCCGGTGCTGTATCGCGGCACCAACGGCCGCGTGGCGCACGAGTGCATCATCGACCTGCGACCGTTCAAGGACCGGCATGGCGTCACCGTCGACGACATCGCCAAGCGGCTGATCGATCACGGCTTCCATGCGCCCACCGTCAGCTTCCCGGTCGCCGGCACGGTGATGATCGAGCCGACGGAATCGGAAAGCCGCGTCGAGCTCGACCGGTTCTGCGACGCGATGCTGTCGGTGCGCCGGGAGATCGCGCAGATCGAGGCCGGCGAGATCGCGCTCGCCGACAGCCCGCTGCGCCATGCGCCGCACACGCTGGCCGACCTGGTGTCCGGGCCCTGGACCAGAAAGTATTCGCGCGAGACCGGCTGCCTGCCAGGCGGCGCGTCGCTCGCCGCCGACAAGTATTTCCCCCCGGTCGGCCGCCTCGACAACAGCTACGGCGACCGCAACCTGGTCTGTTCCTGCCCGCCGATGGAGAGCTACGCCGAAGCGGCGGACTGACGCGCGTTCGTCAGCCGGAGCAGGTCACCATCGGAACGTCATAGAGTAGCGCGTGGCGATCGTCCGACACGAAGGTCGCCCGCTCGACGAGGGCCTGGGCGACGAGCAGGTGATCGAACGGATCCCTGTGATGCACCGGCAGGCTGCCAAGTCGCAGCAGGTGCGGGGGATCGATCGGCAGCAGCCCGAATCCCTGGACGGCGATCTCGCGGAGGATCGCCGGCATGTCCGCCGCCAGCTTGCCGATCCGGCACTTGACCTGGATCTCCCACAGCGACACCACCGACACGACGATGTCGTTGGCCGGATCGGCAAGCAGGTCACGCGCTTGTGCGCCGAGGCGGGCATCGTCGGACAGCCACCAGAGCAAGGCGTGGGTGTCGAGCAGCAGCTTCACGCCCCCTCGATCGCCGCCAGCTCCTCGGGCGACAAGGCGTCGAAGTCGGGCGCCATCCGGATCTTGCCACGCAGCGCCCCTGCCTGGCGACGCGCGGGCGCCGCCTGCGGCGGTGGCTGGATGAGGGCGATCACGTGGTCGCGCGAGGTGACCGCGAACGAGGCGCCCTGACGGACCTGCCGCATGAAGCCCGAGAAGTTGCCGCGAAATTCCCGCACGCCGACCCGCGTCGCGGTGGGAAGGGTTTCCGCCTGCTCGGCCATGAGAGGAGCCCTCAAAATGTGTACACGGAATGTGCACACATTTGGCTGCTGGACGTCAACGAATTTGTGCTGGGCCGGCCCCCGCCGACGATCGACTGGGTTCCATACGGCAGGATCGAGACCCAGCCTGCCGCGGCCGGATCAGGATCGCACCCGCTTCGGCGGCGGCTTCGGCTTCGGCTTCGGTTCCGCCATGCGGTGCGCGGCCTGCAGCGCGGACGCAAGGGTCGCCTCGTCGACGCTGTCCAGGGCGCAGCGCGTCGCGCCGCCGCGGCCCCAGCCGCCGGGAACCGGCGCGAACGCGTCCGGCGCCTGCTCGCAATAGAAATCGCGCAGCTCCGGATCGAACATGAGGTTCAGGTCGCGCGCGGCTTCATCCAGGGTGGCGAAGATCTTGCGTGGGGTGCGGAACGCCAGCCGGTGGAAATGTGGCGCCTCGGTCGCATCCGCCAGGGAAAGGGCCAGTTCCCTGGCACGCACCGGATCAACCGCCATGGCCGCCTCCTGATCGCCCGGAACGATTCTGCCCCGCCCGCCATCGCACGGCAACGCGCCCTGGTCTGTCGCGGAGACGAGAAAATACCGCCCCGCCGCCGCCGCCCAATGCGACCGCAAGGCCGCGTTTACACACCGTCTCCGGATCGGACCGGGAGACCGTTCGGAAACGTGTCCTGGCGAGTCAGAGGCGGCGCGCAGCGACGCCGGCCGCGGGTGAAACGCGAGCACCGGAGCGGAGCGGCCTGGATGGCCGCGAGCACCGGAGCACAGCGGTTCGCCCGCGGATGACCGCCAGGGCGCGTTTCCGAGCGGTCTCTAGGGGTGCCAGTCGAAGTGGGGGTAGCTCCAGCCCAAGGCCTCCAGAACAAAGGCGTTCATCTCCGGCGTCAGGGTGGAGGGCCAGTCGCCGGCCACCCCCTTGCGATGGAACGCGCCGTCCAGCGCCACGCCGGCCGGGCGGCCGCCGGTCAGGCGGGCGAAATCCGCCGCTGCGAGGCAGTCCGCGACCAGCGGTGCGCCGTCGGCGACGCCGAGGAAGCGGAACAGATCGGCCAGCACCGGCGCGGGCGTGGCGATCAGCGACTCGTAGGTGACCAGGCGGTAGCGGTCGGCGAACCTCTCCCGATAGGCCAGCATGGTCCGCATCCATTCGTTCGCCATCGGCAGGACCCGACGCACGAAGGCCAGCTTGTCGGCCTCTGTGGCGCCCGGACGATTCTGGAACCGGTGCCAGTTCGAGGTGATGACGTCGCGCGGGTCGCGGGCGATGGCGATCAGTTTCGCGTCCGGAAACAGCGATTGCAGTTGCGGGAAGAAGAACAGGTTGCCCGGCGTCTTCTCGCCGACCGCGGACGGGGCGCCGCCCTGGATCTGCTGGCGGAACGACTGCAGGATCGCGGTTCCGAGCAGGTATTGCGTGTCGTCGGCGTCCGGCAGCGGATAGCCGCCGGTATGGGCGAAGATCGCGCTGTTGCGATCGTGCAGCGCCTGGTGGCGTTGCCGCATCGCCTTGTCGAGCGGCACCGCCAGATGGTCGCGGAACTGCGCCTCGCCCCGGCACGAGATGTCGGGATGCGCATCCAGCAGGAGCTGCAGCCAGGTGGTGCCGGAGCGCGGCTGGCCGTCGACGAAGAAGAGCTGGCGGCGGGCGAGGTCGGCCAGCGCGGCATGGCGTTCGATCCAGCTCTGCATCCGCCTGCCTCCCGTCAGGAGGCCGGCATAGCCCGCGGCCGGCGGCTTGCAAACGGCCGGTTCTGCCGGCGAACCCGTTGACGTGCCCGGGCCCTGGCGCTAGAAGCCGGGTAATTGCAAATGATTTGCATTAACGGACGTTGGAGACCCGCATGGCAGCCAGGAGGCACGTGAGCACGATCGCGCTCGGCGCGTCGATGCTGCTTGCGGTTCCGGCGGCGGCCCTGGCCCAGCCCAGCGCCAACAGCCTGCTTGGTCCGGCCTGGGGCGTGCGTCCGTGGCTGAACCAGTACGGGGTGACGTTCGGGCTGAGCGAGATCAGCGAGGTGTTCGGCAACACCAGCGGCGGGCTGCATCAGGGCGCCACCTATGACGGTCTGACCGAACTCAGCGTCGGCGTCGATCTCGGCCGCGCGTTCGGCCTGTCCGGCGGCACCGTCAACGTCAGTGCGTTCCAGATCCATGGCCGCAGCCTGAGTCAGGACAATCTGAGCAACCTGAACACCATCAGCGGCATCGAGGCCAGCCGGGCGGAACGGCTGTGGGAGCTCTGGTACGATCAGCAGTTCCGTGACGGCCAGATCGACACCAAGATCGGCCTGCAGAGTCTGGACCAGGAATTCATCACCAGCGCCAGCGCCGGGCTGTTCGCAAACACCGTGCTCGGCTGGCCGGGGCTGCCGTCCTACGACCTGTACGCCGGCGGCCCGGCCTATCCGCTGTCCTCGCTGGGCGCACGGGTGCGCGGGTCGCAGGGCCCGTTCACGCTACTGGCCGGCGTGTTCGACGACAACCCGGGCGAGCGGCAGTTCAACAACGACCCGCAGCCCAGGGCCGGGGCGGACAATCTGTTCAACCTGCGCACCGGCGCCCTGTTCATCGCCGAACTGGACTACGCCCTGAACGCGCCGAGCGCCGGTCAGACCGTGGTCGGCGACGGCAGCGCGCCGACCTCGTCCGGCCTGCCCGGCACCTACAAGCTCGGCGCCTGGTTCGATACCGCCGCCTTCCCGGACCCGGAATTCAGCACGCTCGGCCAGCCGCTGATCACCCGGCTCGATCCGACCGGCGCCGATGCCGGAGCGCAGCGCATGCGCCGGCATAATTTCTCTCTCTATGGCGTGGCCGACCAGACCATCTGGCGTCCGGATCCGGCCGGCGCGCGCATGGTCAACATCTTCACCCGCCTGATGGGGGCGCCGGGCGATCGCAACCTGATCGATTTCGCCAGCAATGTCGGCATCGTGCTGAAGGATCCGCTGCCCGGCCGCGACGCCGACTCGCTGGGCCTGGCCGGCGGCTACACCAAGCTCGGCAGCCATGCGATCGCCTACAGCCGGGACCAGAACGCGTTCGACAGCGACGACGGCTATTTCCCGGTCCGGTCCGGAGAGGGCTTCCTGGAGCTGACCTACCAGTACGTCCCGAACGGCTGGCTGACGATCGCGCCGGACGCGCAATACATTTTCCTGCCGGGCGGCGGGATCGCCAATCCGAACGAGACCGGTCGCCGGATCTCCAACGAGCTGGTGCTCGGGGCGCGCGGCAACATCAATTTCTGAGTTGAGTTCTAGGGGACAATCGATGAAAGCGCGTCGTCTGCTGCTCACTGCCGCGTCCGTCGTGGCGATCGCCGCGTCGCAGGCGGCCGTCGCCGTGGATCAGCCGAGCTTCCTCGCCGGCCTGAAGCACCACAGCACCGTCGCCTCGACGGTGCCGGCGAACGGCGACCAGAATCCCTATGCCGTGGCGGTGGTCCCGGCCAGTGCCGGACGGCTGGTGCAGGGCCACGTGCTGGTCGGCAACTTCAACAATGACGGCAACCTGCAGGGCGCCGGCGGCACCATCGTGCAGATCGACCCGGTCTCGAAGCAGCTCAGCCTGTTCGCCTCGGTGCCGCGCACGCTCGACCGCTGCCCGGGCGGGGTCGGGCTGACCACGGCGATCGCCGTCCTGAAGAGCGGCTGGACCATCATCGGCAGCCTGCCCAGCAAGGACGGCACCACCGCGACCAAGGGACAGGGCTGCCTCCTGGTTTTCGACGCCCAGGGACGGCTTGCGGATGTCTGGACCAGCCCCAAGATCAACGGCCCATGGGGGAACATGGCCGTGATCGATAGAGGCGACAGCGCCACCTTGTTCGTCAGCAACACCGGATACGGGGTCGGCGGACCGCCGCCCTCTGGCGACGCGCCGGTGGTCTCCAAGGCGACCGTGGCCAGGATCGCGCTGCGCATCCCGGCCGGCGGCAAGCCGGTCCTCGGCGAGACGACCGTGGTCGCCGACGGGTTCGCCGAGCAGGCCGACAAGGGCGTCTTCATCATCGGACCGACCGGCATCGCGCTCGGCCCGAACGGCTCGATCTACGTGTCCGACGCCATCGGCAACCGGGTGATGCAGATCCCGGACGCCCTCACCCGCACCGACAGCGCCGGCACCGGCACCGAGATCACCAGGGACGGCTTTCTGAAGCGCCCGCTGGCGCTCGTCGCCGCGCCGAACGGCAACCTGCTGACCACCAACGGGCTGAACGGCCAGGCGGTGGAGATCGATCCGCGCGCCAGGAAGCAGGTCGCGGCACAATGGATCGACGTCGACAAGGCGCAGCAGCCGCCGGGCAGCGGCGACCTGTTCGGCCTGGCGATGACGCCCTCCGGCGACGGCTTCTATTATGTCGAGGACGACGTGAACACGCTCGTCCTGGCGCACTGAGCGGGAACGCGCTTGTCCAGCGACCACGATCTCCGCGACGGCGCCGCCGCCATCGCTGCGGCGTCGCGCCGTTCGTTCATGCGCGGCGCCGGCGGCCTGGCCGCGGCCGGCATGGTGTGCCCGTTCTCCGGCGCCCGCGCCGCGTCGGAGACCGTCGCCAAGGGCATCACCCCCGGAACCCAGGGCCAGACCCGCGCGGCGATGGAGGGGTTCGACGGCCCGCACCAGTCCGGCATCCTGACGCCGCTGCAGAATCATAGCTGCTTCGTGGTGTTCGACCTGGTGTCGGAGGATGGTCCGTCCCTGGTCAGGCTGATGCGGCTCTGGACCGAGGCGTCGCGTCGCATGATGCGCGGCCAGACCGCGGCGCCGATGGAGGGCGACCCGGACAAGCCCGGCGCCGACAGCGGCGAGGCGATCGGCCTCGGCCCGTCCCGCCTCTCCATCACCTTCGGGTTCGGGGCGGGCGTGTTCGAAAAGGACGGCAAGGACCGCTACGGACTCCGGTCGCGCCGTCCGGCGGCGCTGATCGACCTGCCGCGCTTCAACGGCGACCAGCTCGCGCCCGCCCTCACCGGCGGCGACCTGTCGGTCCAGGCCTGCGCCGACGACCCGCAGGTGGCGTTCCATGCGGTCCGACAACTGGCCAGGATCGCCGACGGGGTGGCGCAGTTGCGCTGGATCCAGAACGGCTACAACGCGCAGTTCGCGGCGGAGGACACGCCGCGCAACCTGATGGGCTTCAAGGACGGGACCCAGAACCCGATCGCCGGCAAGCCCGGCCAGCCGCAGGCGATCGCCGGCGGCAAGCATTATCTGCCCGGCAGCGCCGACGAGATCGTCTGGGCCGACGGCAGCGACCAGGGCTGGATGAAGGGCGGCAGCTATCTGGTCGCCCGACGCATCAGGGTGGCGCTCGAGCACTGGGACCGCACCGCGGTCTCGTTCCAGGAGGAGGTGTTCGGCCGCAGGAAAGCCTCCGGCGCGCCCTTGACCGGCAAGGACGAGTTCGACCCGCTCGATCTCGATGCTCTCGACCGGGACGGCAATCCGGTGATCGGCGAGAACAGCCATGTCCGGCTCGGCTCCGCCGCCTCCAACGGCGGCGCGCAGATCCTCAGGCGCGGCTACTCCTATAATGATGGCCTGAATTTCATCGCCGAGCGCTGGCCGCCCTGGCGCCAGGGTCTCGAATACGATGCCGGTCTGTTCTTCGTCTGCTACCAGCGCGACCCGCGCACCGGGTTCGTGGCGATCTACGACCGGATGTCCAAGCTCGACCTGCTCAACCAGTATGCGACCCATGTCGGCAGCGGCCTGTTCGCCTGCCCGCCCGGCACCGGCGGCCGCACCGGCTTCATCGGCCAGGCGCTGTTCGAGGGGGTGACGCTGCGCACCGCGGCCGCCCCCGCGAGCGGGAAAAACGCTTCCTACTGAACGGATTGTCGTCGTCCGGCCGGGTCCTCGCCGGTCATTGACAGGTCATTGCACCCCCGGTAGTGAGCCGGTGCGCCCGTCAGGAGGTGCGGATCATGGATGAGGACACGGCAGGCAGGCAGGCAGACGGCATCGAGAACGGCAAATCGTTCGACCAGCGTTTGCGGGAAGCCCGGCTCAGGCAGGGCCTGGACGTGGTCCCCGCGCCCACGGGACGCGCCGCGGAGGATCGGGCGAAGCAGGATGCATCAGCCCTGTCGATCTTCTTCCGGGTCGGCGTCGAGCTCCTCTCGACCCTCCTGGTCGGGCTGGCGATAGGGTGGGGGCTGGATCATGTCCTGCATACCAGGCCGCTGTTCCTGATCCTGTTCGTGCTGCTGGGCGGGGTCGCCGGAATGTTCAACGTCTGGCGACTTGTCGCGCCGGCACCGAATCCTGGCCGGAAGAGCTAGGGTCGCAGCGAAGGGAAGACGGTCTTGGCGGGCGGACATATCGACGCATTGGGGCAGTTCGAGCTGCACCCTGTCCTGGGCTCGCTCGGCGAAAGCCTTCGGTTCAGCCAGTCCACGTTGATGATGGTGATCGCCGCCGCACTGATCCTGCTGCTGCTGTATGTCGGCATGCGCCCGCGGGCGATCGTGCCGGGCCGGCTGCAGGCCGCGGCCGAGATTCTCTACGATTTCATCCATACCATGGCGACCGACCAGATCGGCCCGGAAGGGCGCCGCTTCTTCCCCTTCGTGTTCACCCTGTTCGCCTTCATCCTGGTCGGCAACTATATCGGCCTGGTGCCGGGTTCGTTCACCTTCACGAGCCACATCGTCGTCACCGCGGGGCTGGCGCTACTGGTGTTCGTGGTCGGGCTGCTGGTGGCGCTGCGGTCGCAGGGTTTCGGCTTCTTCGCCCATTTCATGCCCGAGGGCGCGCCGGTCGCGCTGGCGCCGCTGCTCGTGCCGATCGAGATCCTGTCCTATATCTCGCGGCCGATCAGCCTGTCGGTGCGACTGTTCGCCAACATGATGGCCGGACACGTCATGTTCGAGATGTTCGCCGCCTTCACCATCATGCTGGGCGGCATCCATTTCATCGGCCCGGTGCTGGGCATCGCGCCCATCGCCATCAACATGGCGCTGGTCGCGCTCGAGCTGCTGGTCGGCGGTCTGCAGGCCTACGTCTTCGCCATCCTCACCTGCATCTATCTGCGTGAGGCCGTCGCGCACTGAGGCGCTGCGAACCCGTTTTCCCACCCCCTCTTCAGAACAAGGACTTTCCCATGGATCTCGCTGCCGCTCGGTATATCGGTGCCGGTCTCGCCGTGATTGCCCTCGCCGGCGTCGGCGTCGGTATCGGCAACATCTTCTCGGCGCTGGTGAGCGCGATCGGCCGCAACCCGGCCGCCCGGCCGCACGTGTTCGGCCTGGGCATCCTGGGCTTCGCGCTGACCGAGGCGGTCGCGCTCTACGCGCTGGTGATCGCCTTCATCATCCTGTTCGTCTGACGAGGGTGGCGGCCATGTCGCGCATGATCAGGATCGCCGTCCTGGGTTCGGCGGCGACCGTGGCCGCCGGCGAGTCGGCGTTCGCTGCCGGCATGCCGCAGCTCGCCTTCGGCAATCCGCTCACCCTGGGGCAACTGTTCTGGGGCGCGGTGATCTTCCTGGTGCTGTATCTGGCGTTGAGCCGGTCGGCGCTGCCGCTCGTGGGCGCGGTGCTGGACGAGCGCCGCGCCAGGATCGACGGCGACCTCGACGCCGCCAAGTCGGCCCGCAACGAGGCCGACCGGGCGATCATCGAGCTGCGCCGCGCGCGTCGCGACGCAGCGGCGGAAGCCGCCTCGATGGTGGACAAGGTGGTGTCGGAGGCGCGCGCCCAGGCCGCGTCGCGCACCGCGGAGATGAATGCCAGGCTCGAGGCCGACATCGCCCGCGCCGAAATCGCGGTGACCGAGGCGCGGGAGGCGGCGATGGGATCGATCCGCGCGGTGGCGGGCGGCACGACGCAGCTTCTGGTCGCGCGGCTGATCGGCCAGGAAGCGGACGAGGCGCTGGTCGGCGCCAAGGTGGATGCGGCACTCGCCGCGCGTCCGGCCGCCTGACGCCGAATCCGGGAGCAATCGATGGACATCCAGACCCTCCTGCACGAGCCGCGCTTCTTCTACGCGATCGCGTTCGTGCTGTTCTTCGTGCTGTTCGGACGCAGGATCTGGCGTCCGCTGGTGGCGATGCTGGACCAGCGCGCGGCGCGGGTGCGCGACGACCTCGAGGGCGCCGCCAGGCTGCGGCGCGAGGCGGAGCAGATGCTGGCCGAGGCGCGGCGGGAGCGCGATGCCGCGCTGGCCGACGCCAGGACCATGCTGGAGAACGCCCGCGTCGAATCGGCGCGGATCGCCGAGGCGGCGCAGCGCGAGGCCGACCTGGTGGCGCAGCGCCGCGAGCGCATGGCGCAGGACAGGATCGCCGCCTCGGAGCGCGCCGCGGTCAACGAGATCAGGGTGATCGCCGCCGACATCGCCACCCAGGCGGCGCGCGCGGTGGTGGCGGAATCGCTGGGCGAAGCCGGCGACCAGGCGCTGATCGACCGGGCGATCGCCGGCCTGCCGGCCGCGTTCGCGACCCGCGTCGCCGCGTGATCCGTCCGCTCCCCGGACAGAAGACTGCGTGACCCGATGAGCCAGACCAGCACTCCGGTCCTGAGCGTGGTGGCGGCGGTGCTGAACGAGGCGGAGAATATCCGTCCGGTCTGCGTCGAGATGGCCGCCGCGCTCGACGCGCTGCCGGACTGGGAGGTGGTGTTCGTCGACGATGGCAGCAGCGACGCGACCGTCGCGGCGCTGCTGGCGGCACGCGACGTGCTGCCGCGGCTGCGCGTGGTCAGCCACGACCGGCGCTGCGGCAAGTCGGCTGCGCTGCGCACCGGCATCGAGGCGGCGCGCGGCACCTGGATCGCCACCATCGACGGCGACGGCCAGGACGACCCCAGGGAGATCCCGCCGATGCTGGCGCTGGCGCTGGCCGCCGGCAACGCCTCTCCCGGTCCTCTGGTGGTCGGCGTCCGGCTGAAGCGCAACGACACGCTGTCGCGCCGTTTCGCGACCCGGTTCGCCAACGGGCTGCGCCGTCGCCTGCTGCGCGACGGCTGCCCCGACACCGGCGCGCCGATGAAGCTGTTCCGGCGCGAGGATTTCCTGCGGCTGCCGCAATTCGAGGGCGTGCACCGCTTCCTGCCGGCGCTGTTCCAGCATTACGGCAGCGCGCTGATCTGCAAGCCGGTGAACCATCGCGCCCGGCTGCACGGCAGCTCGAAATATACCAACCTGAACCGTGCCATTGTCGGCGTGCGCGACATGATGGGGGTGATCTGGCTGCAGTCCCGCACCAAGATCCCCGGCCCCCTGACCGAACGATAGTCGTTATGCGTATTTTTGGGTTCTAAGGGCTCCGCCCGCAGAGCATGATCATCCGATCATGCTCTACTATTTGCGAAAAGAGCAGCCTTATCAGACAGATGTATCGCGAAGCGATTCATCTGACCTGATGCTGCTCTAGCGGGTCCAGGGCAGCGCCCTGGCCTTCCGGAGCCAGCATGCCCCTCACCATCCGCCACTATCTCGCCGCCGCCCTGCTCACCCTGACCCTGTTCCTGCCCGGCCGGGCGACATTGCCGCCGCTGGACCGGGACGAGCCGCGCTACATGGAAGCGTCGGAGCAGATGCTGCGCAGCCACGACTTCATCGACGTCCGGTTCCAGGACCAGCCGCGCTATCTGCAGCCGGCCGGGATCTATTGGCTGGAGGCGGCCGCCGTCGCCGCCACCGGTACGCTGGAACGGCGCGAGGTCTGGGCCTATCGGATTCCGACCCTTATCGCCGTCATCGCGTCGGTGCTGCTGACGATCAGGATCGGCGAGACGCTGTTCGGCGCCGAGACCGGGCTGCTGGGCGGGCTGATGCTGGCGGTGTCGGTGCTGATGACCGCCGAGGGGCGGATGGCGACGATCGACAGTTGCCTGCTGGCGACGATTTTGGCGGTGCAGACGGCGCTGCTGCGCGCCTGGTCGGAGCGCGACACCGACCGCGTCACGCCGGCCTGGGTGGCGGCGCTGTATTGGGGTGCGCTGGGGGTCGGGCTGATGCTCAAGGGCCCGGTGATGCTGATCCCGGCGCTCGGCACGCCGCTGGCGCTGGCGCTGGTGGAGCGGCGCGCCGGATGGTGGCGCCGCCTGCGCCCTGGCTGGGGACCGCTGCTGACGCTGGCGATCGTGCTGCCCTGGTGCGTGGCGATCTGGCTGGTCAGCCACGGGCTGTTCTTCGAGCGTGCGGTCGGCACCAATTTCCTCGGCAAGGTGGCGTCGGGCCAGCAGGCGCACGGCCTGCCGCCCGGCTATCACCTGGCGGTGTTCGCGGTGGCGTTCTGGCCGGGTTCGCTGTTCGCGGCGATGGCGATCCCGTTCGTCTGGATGCGCCGGCGCTCCGCCCAGGTCAGGTTCCTGCTGTGCTGGATCGTGCCGCACTGGCTGGTGTTCGAGGCGATCGCCACCAAGCTGCCGCACTACGTGCTGCCGGTCTATCCGGCGATCGCGCTGCTGGCGGCGGCGGCGCTCACCCAGCCCGGCGGCTGGCGTCCGCCGGCCGCCTGGTGGGGCCGGGCGATGCTGGGTTTGTATGCCGCGCTCTGGCTGCTGGTCGGGGTGACGCTGGCCTGCGCCGGGCCGGTGCTGGTCTGGGTGCTGCAGCACCGGCTGCCGGTGGCGTCGCTGCTGGTGCCGGCGCTGTCGGTGCCGCTGCTGCTGCTGTCGGCGTGGCTGCTGCTGCGCGGGCGGCCGAGGGACGCGCTGCTGGCCGTCTCCGGCGGCGCGGCGATCCTCTCCGCCGGTCTGTTCCTGGTGGTGGTGCCGCGGCTGACGACGATCTGGCTGAGCCCACGCATCGCCCAGACGGTGGCGATGGTGCGCCCGTGCCCGACCAGCGTGCTGGCCTCGGCCTCGTTCAGCGAGCCGAGCCTGGTGTTCCTGGCCGGGCAGTCGACGCGGCTGGTCGATCCGGCGGCGGCGGCCGACTTTCTCGACACCGACCGCGCCTGCGGCCTGGCGCTGGTCGGCAGCCGCGACGAGGCCGCGTTCCGGGAGCGGCTGGCGGCGCACGGTCTCGCGGTGCAGCGTCTGGCGACGATCGACGGCCTGAACTATTCCACCGGCAAGCGCCTCTCGCTCGGACTCTACGAAGCCAAGCCGTAAGGGGAGGATTCGCCAACTGTTGGCGGTTTTTCCTCAGACGCGAGACGCCGTCCCCGCCTGCGATCTCGTTCCGGGGCTGGCACGGGTTTTGCGACACGGGGCGCGGAAGGCATCGTGCCTTCGGAGCAGTCCGATGACCTATCGTCCGTCCTACGCCTCCGACGCGTACGACCCGTTCGTCCGCCTGGGCCGGGCGGGGCGCCCGGATCTCGACCCGGGCAGCCTCGACCAGCCGGGGCGCGATCTCGCCCTGCTGAACTACGTGCTTCTCGCGCTCGGCTTCTTCACCCTGGTGACCGCGCCGATCGCCGTGCTGCTGGCGTACGGCCGCCGCCATCGCGGCAGCGCCCTGGCGCGCTCCCATCTGGACTGGCAGATCCGACTCTTCTGGCACTGCGTGCTGGCCTGGCTGGCGATCGGCCTCCTGCATGCGGTGATCGCCGGCATCGGCGCGCTGACGTTCGGCGTCGGGCTGGTGTTCATGGTGATCCCTTGGGGGCTGGGTCTGGCGTGGCTGGTCTGGACCGTCTGGGCGATCGCCAAGGGCATGCTGCTGCTGTCCCGCCAGTTGCCGGTGGGCTGACGATGCGGATCGGCGGGCCGCGGACGGTGCCAGGGACGGTACCAGGGACGGTGCCAGGGGCGGTGCCGGGAGCGGCGCTGGCGGCGGTGCTGGCGACCTGGCTGCTGGGCGGCTGCGCGGCTCCGGTCGCCGATCCGGCGCATCCGGTCGCCGCCGCGGGCTGGGTCGAGACCCGGCTGTATTTCGGCCTCGGTCCGGCCGGCCGGTCCGGCCAGGACGGCGGTGCCGCCGGCAGCAAGGGCGTCAGCCAGACCGCCTGGCTGTCCTTCCTGGACCGGGAGGTGACGCCACGTTTTCCCGACGGTCTTTCGGTGATCGACGTCTATGGGCAATGGCAGGGTCCGGACGAGACCGCGCCGGAGCGTCTGCGCTCGAAGATGCTGGTGATCGACCATCCGGACGACTCGGCGGACGAGACCAAGCTGGCGGCGATCCGGTCGGCCTGGCGGCGCATGACCGGCGACCGCTCGGTGCTGAGTGTGACGCAAACAGCACGGGTCTCGTTTTGATTCAAACGCCCGCTTGGCAAGCCGCGCCGATGAAGGCAACGTAACTAACGCGAAGGAATTGTTAAATATTTCACGCTAAAGCTACGTCATGACCCGCTGCAACGGGTCGGCTGAGGGAACGAACCAGTGTCCACAAGAATGCGCACGCTCCTATTGTCTGCGGCCTGCCTCACGACCGCTCCCCGCCTGGCCCATGCGAATGCGGGCTTCGCCCTGAACGACGGTCTGGCGGACTGGACCGCCAACGCCTATGCGGGCGAGGCCGCGAAAGCCTACGACGCCGGCACGGCGTGGACCAACCCGGCCGGCATGGTCCGCATCCAGGGCAACGAGCTCGACTCGACCATCAACTTCATCGATCCGAGCCTGCAGTATCGCGGCCAGGATCTGGTGAATGGCGTTCCGGTCTCCGGCGTGCAGTCCGATAAGGGTATCGATGCGGCGATCTCCGGCGGCACCGGTGCGGTGATCTCGCTGTCGCCGCGCCTGAAGCTCGGTTTCGCGGTGCAGAGCCCCTATGCCTCGCGCCTCAGCTTTACCCCGGCCAACTATACCGGCCGCTACCAGGCCACGGTCAGCATTCCGACAAATATCCAGGGACTGTTCTCCGCCGCCTATGCGATCAACAGCCACCTGTCGATCGGCGGCGGTCCCATCGTCAGCTACTTCAAGGATCGCCAGTCGCACGCGCTGAACCTGCAGAACGCCACCACGGCGCTCGGCACCGTCTCGCTCGGTCCGGCCGGCGCCGATCCGGTGGCGCAGTTCCGCGGCGACGACTGGTCGGTCGGCTACGATGTCGGCATGCTCTATCAGTTCACCGACGATTTCCGAATCGGCGTGAACTACCACTCGGCAATCTACCACAAGCTCAGCGGCTATCAGGACGTCTACGTGCCGTCCGTGATCGCCTCGATGAACCCGCTGGACGCGATCATTCCAGGCCTCGGCAACATCGTCGCCAACAGCCTGAAGTCGCAGACCTACGATGCCACCACCAAGGTGACGCTGCCGGGCTGGGTCGACACCTCCGCATACTGGCAGATCTCGCCGGAATGGGCGGTGATGGCCAACGTGACCTGGACCAACTGGTCGCTGTTCCAGAACAGCCGGGTGCAGCCGAACGATCCGACCATCCCGGTGACCACCAACATTCAGTACAACTTCCACGACACCGTCACCGCCGGCGTCGGCGCCAACTACCGACCGCACTGGCAGCCCAAGCTGATGCTGCAGGGCGGCCTCACCTACGACCAGAGCCCGATCGACGACGCCAACCGCCAGGCCTCGATCCCGGATGGCGACCGCATCGAACTCGGCGTCGGCGCCACCTACCAGGCGACCAAGAACATCACCCTGGCGATCGCCTACACGCACTATTTCTTCCCGAACCAGAACAACATCAACAACTCGATCGGCAACATCACGACCGGTTCGCCGCTCGGGCAGGTGACGCTGAACCAGGGCACCATGGTCGGCCACTACAACATCAGCAACGACGCGCTCGCAGTCGGCGTCAAGCAGACGTTCTAACATCCGGCGTGAAGCAGACGTTTTGAACCAAGAGTTGGAGAGTATCCCGGGATGACGACAGCCCTGACCTATCTCGGCTGGACGCTCGTCCTGACGATCTTCCAGGTGATCCTGGCGTCCGCCACCAAGCGGCGCCAGGACGGCATGGACTGGGCTGCCGGCGTGCGCGACAAGCCGGCGCCAGACTATCAAGGCATCGCGGCACGGATGGTGCGCGCACAGGCCAATCTCTACGAGAACCTGCCGGTCTTCATCGGCGCGGTGTTGCTGGCGCACGTGTCCGGCCGGGAGAGCGCGCTGACCGCCTGGGGCGCCGGCCTGTTCTTCTGGGGCCGTGTCGCCTACATCCCTGCCTACGCCTACGGGCTGGTGCCGTGGCGCACGGTGGTCTGGGCTGTCGCGCTGATCGGTCTCGTCCTGGTGCTGATCAGCCTGGTGTAGCGTCGAACAGGATCGCGTGGCCGTCGGGATCGTGCGACGGCGTTCCCGATCCCGACAGTATTGTGCGGCTGCAGGCGACGTCCTGTGGCGCCGGACGGTCGGCGTCGCATCCGCGACGCACAGACGGGATGCGGTAGCCGAGCAGTTCGAGATGCGGCGGTGCGGCCGGCCTGGATAGGGCGCGCACCGAAACCGTCACGCCGTCGGCCCCGTCGAGCGTTTCCTGGGCCGGGCCGGCATTCTCCGAGCCGCCGCTCGGTTCGAAACCATGTCTGGCATAGAAGGCGAGGCTGGCCTGCACGTCCGCGGCCACGATCGCCGAATGGTCGATGCCGATCAGCGGACCGTCGGCCCGTGGGAGACCGGACCATGGCGGCGGCGCACGGTCGGCGGGAAAAGCGAGCAGTTCGAGCGGATGGCCTTCCGGGTCGCGGAACTTGAAGGCGCTCACGCCGCCCGACGAAGCGGGCAGCACCACCGGGCCGTCGCCGCGGCTGATTGGCCGCCAGCCGGCAGCGCCGGAGAGTCTCGCATAGGCGGCGTCGATGTCGCGCGCCACCAGCGCCAGATGCTGGAACCAGGAATCGTGGCTGGTGCGGTGTGCCGGGTAGGGTCGGCCCGGCTGCTCGAACCCGACCAGTTCGATCTCCTGGGCGCCGAGACCGAGCTGATGCACGCTGGCATGGCCGGCCGCGCCGTAACGCGCGGCCGGCACCCGCTCCGTCCCCAGCGGGACGAAGCCGAGCGCGTCGCGATAGAAGACCGACAAGGAAGCCGGATCGGCGCTGGTCAGGCTGAACCGTACGATCCGACGAGAGGCGGGCGCGATCACGGCGTCTGCGCGCCCCTGGTGCCGAGAAAGATCGCGTAGAGCGTGTGCGCGCCGCCGATGAACAGTCGGCTCATTCCCCGGTCGCCGAAGGTCACGTTGGAGACGGTGTGCGGCACCAGGATCTTGCCGAGCAGCCGGCCGTGCGGGTCGATGCAATGCACGCCGTCGCCGGCGCTGCTCCAGAGATTGCCGTTCTGATCGACGCGAAAGCCATCCGCGTAGCCGGGCGCGATCTTGTGGAAGATGTCGCCGCCCGACAGGCGCAACCCGTCGGGGGAGACGTCGAACACGCGGAGATGCTGCTTCGGGTTCGGGCGGCTCTGGTCGCCGGTCTCGGCGACATACAGGCGCTTCTCGTCGGGCGAGAAGGCGAGCCCGTTCGGGCCGTCGAAATCGCCGGCGACGACGCGCAGGTCGCCGGTCTCCGGGTCGAGCCGATAGACCGCCGGCGGCTGCTCGCTGGTCTGGATGCCGCCCTCGTAGTCGGTCAGCAGACCGTAGAGCGGATCGGTGAACCAGATCGATCCGTCCGACTTCACCACCACGTCGTTGGGCGCGTTCAGCCGCTTGCCGTCATGATGGGTGACCAGAGTGGTGATGTCGCCGTCATGTTCGGTCCGGAACAGGCAGCGGCGGCGGTGCGAGCAGGCGATCAGCCGTCCCTGGCGGTCGCGGGTCTGGCCGTTGGCGAAGTGCGACGGCGCACGCCAGACCGAGACTCCGTCCGCCTCGCTCCAGCGCATGGTGCGGTCGCGCGGCAGGTCCTGGAACAGCAGGCAGTTCCAGTCCGCCATCCAGACCGGTCCCTCGATCCAGCGGAAGCCACCTCCGAGTTGCTCCAGCGGAGCGTTGCCGAGCACCATGTTGGCGAAGGCCTGGTCGCGTATGTCGACGCCGTCCATCGCCGGTCAGTCCATGCGACACGGCGAATCGACCGCCGGCGCCTGCTCGTACTGCACAATCATCTGCACGCAGGGCGCATCGCCGATCACGCCGGACAGATGGCCTTTCCTGCCGTCCCGCGCGACGGTGTTCTGGTCCTCGCCGAAATGGATCCCGCCCGGGCCGAATTCCACCCGCTGCCCGTCCATGGTCTCGACGTACCAGGCGCCGGAGAGCGGGATCACCCATTGCGGCTTCGGGCTCTCGTGCCAGTCGCCGAACCAGCCGACCGGCAGGACCACGAACGCGACGGTGAAGGTGCTGGTGACTGTGCGGTGCTGCCATTGCGGCGCGCTGGTCAGCGCCTTGAAGTCGAGGCCGCCCATCGCGCAGTGCACGAAGCGGCTGGTGCCGGCCTTGTCGGTATACATGTGCCAATAGGGGATGGTGGGCGCGGGGCCGGAAGGTTCGCTCATGGCGCGTTGCCCTCCAGGCCGGCAGACCGCGCCTGCGACATGGCGTCGTACGGGTGGGTCGAGGCGAGCGGGTGGTGCAGGAAGCCCGACAGCGTCACCCCGCCGACGGTGATCAGCAGGAAGCCGCCGGCGAGCGAGAAGTTCTTGAGAAAATCCCAGAACAGACCCCGGCCCCGGCTCTCGCCGCCGGCCCAGAAATCGCCGGTGGCCCAGAACTGCTTGAACAACAGCGCGGTGATCATGCAGTAGCCGGCCATGACCAAGGCTGCGAGCCGGTCCGCGATGCCGGTCAGGATGCAGAGCGGCATCAGGCTCTCGACCGCCAGCCCGGCCAGCAGCATCAGCGTCGAGACGGCCCCGGATGGCACCACGCTGCGCGCCTGCGCCACGGCGCCGCGGAAGTTCAGGATCTTGTCGAGCGCGCTGAACGGGAGGAACAAGATCACGAGCAGGAAACGGACGCCCAGCACGACGATGAAACTCGAACCGGTCATGGCGGTGGCGTCTCCCTGCGACGCGCGATGCGCCGTCCGCTGCGAACCTGCCTGCAACGTGAGGCCGGTCGCCGCGTTCCGGGAGCGGTTCCGGGGATGAGGCGCAGCGCATGGAAAGCCAGCACTACGACGTGATCGTGGTCGGATCGGGGCCCGGCGGCGGCACCATGGCCTGGAAGCTGGCCCAGACCGGCAAGCGTATCCTGCTCCTGGAGCGCGGCGACTATCTGGTGCGCGGCCGCGACAATTGGGACAGCAAGGCGGTGTTCGTCGACGCCAAGTATCAGGCGACCGAGACCTGGACCGACAGCAAGGGCCGCAGCTTCCATCCCGGCCTGCATTATTTCGTCGGCGGCAACAGCAAGTTCTACGGATCGGTGCTGCTGCGGCTGCGCGAGCGCGATTTCGGCGAGATCGTGCATCCTGACGGCGTCTCGCCGGCCTGGCCGCTCGGCTACGACGTGTTCGAGCCGTACTACCAGGCAGCGGAGGAGCTGTTCCACGTGCATGGGCTGCGCGGCGAGGACCCGACCGAACCGCCCAGCAGCAAGCCCTACGCCTATCCCCCGATCAGCCACGAGCCGCGCATCCAGGCGCTGTTCGACGGGCTGAAGCGGCTCGGCCACGCGCCGTTCCATCTGCCGGTGGGGGTCCTGCTGGACGAGAAGGACGGCGTGCCGCTGCCCGGCAGCGCCTGCGTGCGCTGCGATGCGTTCGACGGCTATCCCTGCCCGACCAACGGCAAGGCGGACGCGCAGATCGTCGCCGTCGACCCGGCGCTGCGCGCGCACCCGAACCTCACCCTCATGACCAACGCCTATGTCGAGCGCCTGCTGACCGATGCGTCGGGCCGCAGCGTGACCGGCGTGGCGGTGGTGAAGGGCGACGAACGGCTCACCTATTCGGCCGACATCGTGGTGGCCGCCTGCGGCGCGCTGAGTTCGGCGCTGCTGATGCTGCGGTCGGCCAGCGACGCGCATCCGAACGGGTTGGCGAACCGGTCCGACCAGGTCGGCCGCAACTACATGCGGCACAACAATGCGACCATGCTCGCCGTGTCCAAGACCCCGAACCCGACGCGGTTCCAGAAGACACTGGGGCTGAACGATTTCTATTTCGGCGCCGACGACTGGGCGTTCCCGCTCGGCCATATCCAGATGGTCGGCAAGTCCGACGGGGTGCAGGTGCATGGCGAGGGCCTGCCGACAATGCTGCAATGGCTGCCGGAGATGCCGTTCGACTACATCGCCCGGCATTCGATCGATTTCTGGCTGACGGCGGAGGATCTGCCGCTGCCCGGGAACCGGATCTTCTACAGGGACGGCAAGGTGCATCTCGACCTGACCGAGACCAACATGGAAGGGCTGGCGCGGCTCAAGCACAAGCTGCGCGGGCTGTGCGACGCTCTCGATATCCATCCGCATCTGTTCGAGCGCAGCCTGTATCTCGGCAAGGACACGCCGATCGGCGGTACCGCGCACCAGGCCGGCACGCTGCGATTCGGCACCGATCCTGCCAGCTCGGTGCTCGACACCGACTGCAAGGCGCACGAGCTGGACAATCTGTATGTCACCGACGCCAGCTTCTTCCCGTCGATCGGCGCGGTGAATCCGACCCTGACGATCGTCGCCAACGCGCTCCGGGTGGCGGACGTGATCGCGGCGCGGCTGCGGTGACGATGCACGCTACAGCAGGGCCCGCTACAGCAGGCCGGAGCGGCGCAGCAGGGCGCCGACGCCCCTGCGCAGGGACCTGGCGAGCCGCGCGCGCGGCGCCATTGGCGAGCGAAGCGGTTGCGCCACGAGGTCGAGATGGTCGGTGCGGCGCGCGCGATATTCTTCCATGATCGCCGCCGGATCGGCCGGACGCAGCGTCCCGTCCGGCAGCACGATGCCGAGCGCGTAGCCGAGCCCGATCAGCCAGCGCAGATAGGCGGGACCGTCGATCCCGGAAATCCCCTGCATCAGCGACGGGCTGAATTCGGTCACGATCACCGGGCGGTCGCGACGGATCAGGCCGGTGCATCCGCTCAGCGCCAGGTATTCCGCTCCCTCGACATCGACCTTGATGAAATCGATCCGCCGGCCCGGCGGGAGCAGGGTCTCGGCGCGGACGCAGCCGACCGTGTCGGCGGCCAGCAGGGACGCCGCATCGCCGTCCGGGATCGCCGAGGTGGTGCCGTTGGAATGGGCGCGATGCAGCACCAGCAGGCCGGGCGCGGCACCGGCGGCGACCTGCGCCACGGTGACGTGGTCGAACCGGTTGGCGCGCCGGCTCGCCTCGATCATGCGGGCGTTGCGCGGGTTCGGCTCGACCGCGGTCACCGAGCCGCGCGGCCCGACCAGGTGCGCGGACAGCATGGTGAAGTAGCCGATATTGGCGCCGAGATCGAGCACATGCCCGCCCGGTCGCAGGAAGCGGCGGAACATCGCCGTCACGTCCGGCTCGTACGAACCGGCCTGGACGTGGGCGCCGACCGCGGCGTCGCCGGATTCGGCGTAGATCGCAAAGCCCGGCAATTGCGCCAGCGCCAGGCCGCCCAGTTGCATCGGCTCCTGCAGGCCGCGGCGCGAGAACTCCAGCGCATTGACGTAGCTGGCGACGACCAGGTCGAGCGGCTCGCCGACCCGCGACCCATGGCCGACCCACTCCTCCCGGTTCGGCCGCCGTCCCAGCAGCAGCCGAAAGCAGGCTTCGATATCGGACGCGGTGGCGTGTTCCGGGAACGGCGCGTTCCAGGGCTCGGCGTCGGTTCCCGGCAGGACGGTCATTGTCACTCCTTATTCTAACTTAGGTCGCGTTGCCCGTCGTCGACGTGTCGAAACAATGCTGATTTCTTAAACATCCGTTGGAGCGTCTTGTCTTCACCTGGTCGATATCGGGCGCTTCGCGTAGCCTGCGCCGCATGCCCTTCATCTCCTACGCCCAGAACTTCGAGGACGTCATGTTGTGGCGGGCGCTCGGTCAGGTGGAGGACGGATTCTACATCGATATCGGCGCGCACCACCCCGATCTCGACAGCGTCACACGGGCGTTTTCCGATCGGGGCTGGCGGGGCATCAACGTGGAGCCGCTGCAGGCCGAATCGGCGCTGTTGCGCGCCGCCAGGCCGCGCGACATCACCCTGCAGGTCGCGGTCGGCGCTGCGGCCGGCAGGATGCCGTTTTACGCGGTCGACGGCACCGGACTGTCGACGCTCGATGCCGGCGTCGCCGCCGGCTACGCCGTCGGACCGTACAGCGTGCGCCAGGACTCGATCGAGGTCCTGACTCTGGCGGAGATCTGCGCGCTGTATGCCGCACCGGAGATCCATTTCCTCAAGATCGACGTGGAGGGAGCGGAGCGGGCGGTGCTGGAGGGTGCCGACCTGATCCGCTTCCGGCCCTGGATCGTCCTGGCCGAGGCGACCGCGCCCGGCACCACAACGCCGATCCATCAGCACTGGGAAGCGCTCCTGCTGGACGCGGAGTATGAATTCGTCTGGTTCGACGGGCTGAACCGCTTCTACGTGTCGGCGGAGCGGGCCGCGCAGTTGAGGCCGGCCTTCGCAACCCCACCCAACACCTTCGACGATTTCGTGCGCGCCACCGACAATCGCTGGATCGGCAAGTTCGCCGACGAGGAACTCCAGACCCGCGTGCTGCGCGCGCAGTTGCAGTCGGTCCAGGACGGATTGCAGCAATCCGCCAAGCGCGAACAGCATCATGTCGAACGGGCCGGCCACGATCTCAGCCGGCTGCGCGAGGCGCTGGCGCGCGCGCAGCTCGAGACCGCCCATCTGGAAGCGGAGGCCGCCGTTCTGCGTCACCAGACCGCCACCGCCGAGTACCGGCGCGACCTGATGCATCGCGACCTGGAAGATACCAAGGCACGTCTGCAGGAGGCGCGCCACGAGTTGCAGCAGACCCATCTTCGCCTGCAGGCCCGCGAAGCGGAGCTGCTGCAGCGCCATCGAGCGCTGGAGGCGGAGATCGCAGGTTCGCGGGAACAGACCGCGCCCACCGACCACCGGTACGAGCTGATGCATCGTGACCTGGACGATACCACGGCGAGCCTGCAGGAAGCGCGACATGCGCTGCAGCAGACCGAACTGCGGCTGCAGGCGTTGCTGCGCAGCCGATGCTGGCGGATCACCGCACCGCTGCGCCGTGCACGTTTCTGGAGCAGATCGTCATGATGGACCAGCAGGCGGATGGACTCTCCTCGCTGCCGGTCACGCCGCCGCCGCCATTTTCGATCGATGCCGCGCCCGGCGGCGGTTTCACCAGCGTGCACCAGTTCCACTCCGGATCGGCGGTCAACGACGCCATCACCAATTCGCTGCTGCTGACACGCGGGCTGCTGCGATCGATGGGCTATCACAGCGAGATCTTCACCGAGCAGCCACCGGAGGCGCTGTCCGGCACGCTGCGGACCATGGAGCAACTGCCGCGTCACGACCGCTACGTGCTGCTCGTGCATCATTCCATGGGCTACGACCGGTTCCAGCAGATTCTCGACCTGCCGGCGCCCAAGGTGCTTGTCTATCACAACATCACCCCGCCGGAGCTGCTGGCGCGGCATCCGCATCTCGCCCGCTATGCGCAGATCGGCAGGGCCCAGTTGCAGGCGTTCCGCGGCAGGATCGCCGCAGCGCTGGCAGTGAGCGAATACAATGCCGGCGAACTTCGCAGGCTGGGCCTGGCGCCGATCCGCGCCTGCAACCTGCTGTTCGACCTGGACGCGCTCCGGGCCCGCGCACGGTCTGTCGCCGGTGCGCCGGCGGCGCCGCGCCGGGAGGGCGTGTTCACCATCCTGTTCGTCGGCCGCATCAACGAATCCAAGGGCCAGGTCGCGCTGGTCGACGCCTATGCGCGCTTCCGGGAGCGCTACGGCGCGCCGTCGCGGCTGGTGCTGGTGGGTCGCGCCGAGCGGCCGGACGATCCCTACGCGGTCCAGTTGCGCCGTCACGTCGACGAAGCCGGGCTCGCGGATCATGTGGCGCTCACCGGCGGGGTCAGCGACGCGGCGCTCGACGGCTGGTACGGCGCCGCGGACCTGTACGTATCGCTGAGCCGGCACGAGGGCTTCGGCGTGCCGCTGGTCGAGGCGATGGTGCATGGGGTGCCGGTGCTGGCCTATCCGGGCGGCGCGGTGCCCTACACGCTGGCCGGCGCCGCCCGCCTGCTGACGGAGCTCGACGCGCAGAGCGTGGCCGACGCGATGCTGGATCTGGCGAGCGACGGCGCGGCCCGCGAGGCGCAGCGCATCGCGCAGGCCCGCTCGCTGGACCGGTTCGCGCTCTCTCTGCAAACACCGGTCTTGCTGCACGCGCTGCTGCGGGCCGGTGCCGCCTTGCCGGCGGACGCGGCGACGCCCGGCCTGCTGGCGGCCAATCTGCATTTTTCGGTCACCGGCCACGTGAATGGCAGCTACAGCCTGGCCGCGGTCAATCGCGAGCTGGCGCTGACGCTCGACGCCGCACGGCCGGGCCGGGTGCGGCTGCTGCCGATCGAGGGCGCGCCGACACTCGACCTGTCCGGCGTGCCGGAGGCGCAGGCCGCGCCGGTCTCCCGTCTGGTGCATCGTCCGCCGCATCCGACCGGGCCGGTGATGACGATCAGCCAGCATTATCCGGTGCATGTGCCGGGACCGGGCGCCGATCTCTCGGTGGCGCTGCTGTTCTGGGAGGAATCCCGGCTGCCGGCGGAGACCATCGCCCTGCTCGGCCGGCATTTCGACGCCGTCGCGGCGCCGACCCGCTTCGTACGCGACGCGCTGATCGAATCCGGGCTGGCGATACCGGTGCGGGTGATCCCGCCGGCCATGGATCTGCGGCGCTTCGCGGCGCTTGGCCAGGCCCGGGCGACACGCGCGCCGGCTGGCGTGCACCGCTTCCTGCACGTCTCCTCCTGCTTTCCGCGCAAGGGCGTCGATGTGCTGCTGCGCGCCTGGGCGCGGGCGTTCCGCAGCACCGATCCGGTGCGTCTGGTGATCAAGGGGTTTCCCAACCCGCACAACGCGGTCGCCGCCATGCTGGAGTCGTTGCAGGCCGGCGATCCTGGCCTGGCGCCGGTCACGCTGATCGACCGCGACCTGGACCAGGCCGGACTGCTGACGCTCTACGACGATGCCGACACGATGGTGCTGCCGACACGCGGCGAGGGGCTCAATTTGCCGGCGGCGGAAGCCCTGGCGGCCGGGCTCGGACTGATCGTGACCGGTGCCGGCGGACACATGGATTTCTGCACCGGCTCGGCGCCGCCTGGCATGGCGCTGCCTGGCGTGCGTCTGCTGGGGTTCCGCCAGGCGCGGTCCGGCAGCCACCTCGCGACGCCGCATTCGCGCTGGCTGGAGCCGGACGAGGACGATCTGGTCGCGGCGTTGCGCGAACGCCTGACAGAACCGCGCGTCGCGACCGGGCTGCCTGCCCTCGCCGGCGCGGAGGCGATCGCCGACGCCTACACCACGCTGGGGCTCGACCTGCTGCTGGCCGAGCCGCGCCGGCCAGTCCGGGTGAGCTGGATCTCGAGCTGGGCGGTGCGGTGCGGCGTGGCGGAATATTCGCGCCAGCTCCTCGGCGGGCTGCCGAGACCCGATGACGGCGGACATGGTCTGCAGGTACGAGTCCTGTGCGACCGGCGCACCGCACCCGATCCGGACGATCGCGCGGCGGCGGCATGGCCGTGCTGGAATGCCGGCGACCGGCGCACGGTGGCGCCGCTGGCGGCCGCGATCGGCGCCGACGACGCGCAGGCGGTGATGGTGCAGCACCAGCCCGGCCTGTTCCCGTTCTCCGCACTGGCCGAGCTGATCGTGCATCCCGCCATGGAAGGGCGGCTGTGTCTGGTCACGCTGCACAACACGGTCGATCTGCTCGATCTGCCGGCCCAGGAGCTGGCGCGGGTGGTGGACGCGCTGCGCCGGGCCGACCGGGTGCTGGTCCACACTCTGGCGGATCTCGACCGGCTCGACGGGCTCGGCCTTTCCGCGATCACCACCCTGCTGCCGCACGGCGTTCCGGCGGCGCTGCCGCGCCCGGCGATCAGGCGGCTCGCCGCCGCCGATCCGCTGATCGGCTGCTATGGCTTCTTCCTGCCCGGCAAGGGCATCGACGTGCTGATCCGGGCCCTGGCGATCCTGCGCCGTCGCTGGCCGGGCGCCAGGCTTGTACTGGTGAACGCCGAGTACGACCACCAGGTGTCGCGCGAGGAGATCGCGCGCTGCTCGGGCCTGATCGACTCGCTCGGGCTTGCCGGCGCCGTCAGGCTCGAGACCGGGTTCATGCCGAACCATGCCTCGCTCGATCTGCTGACCGGCTGCGACGTGGTGGCGCTGCCCTATCTGCCGTCGAAGGAGGCGTCGAGCGCCGCGTTGCGTGGCGCGCTGGCCGCCGGCGCACCGGTCGCGGTGACGCCGATCGCCCTGTTCGACGAGGCCGGAGACGCGGTGTTCCGGTTCGCCGGGCACGCGGAGGAGGCGGTGGCGGAGGGTCTGGATCGTCTGCTTGGCGATGCGGCGCTCAGAGCGCGGATCCAGGACGCGGCGCAGGACTGGGTCGGCCAGCGGCGCTGGCCCGACATCGCGCGCGTGCTGGAAGGCATGATCACCGGCCTGGCGCGGTCGACGTCGATCTAGCGTGGACGGACAGTTTGGAAAAAGTAATCGCCGGGGCCTCTGCCCCGGCGACTTCTGACAACGCTCTCGCGCTGCGGCTTACGTGTCCGGCTTACTTGTCCGGCTTACTTGAACGTGCCGTTCATGCCTTCCGGGAAGAACAGGCCCGGCTTGGCGCCGGTGTTGCCGTAGACGATGTTCAGCACCTGCTGAGGGGTGCGGCGATAGGCCTGGCCCTGGCTATCGACGTTGGTGAAGTTGCACGGGTTGTTCTGGTAGTTCAGCCCGTTGTCGCCGACGCCGGACAGGGTCTGCCGCAGACCGGAGATGGCGTTGGTCGCAGCCTGCCCGCCGATCTCGGACAGACGGGCGCGGATCGCACCGGCGTGATAGGCCTCGACCGCGAGCACGCTCGCGGCATAAGGCAGGGTGGCGGCCGTCAGCACGGCGGCCGCGCCGGCATAGGCGGTCACGCCGACATCCTCGAAGATGTAGGCGCCGATGAGGAAGTCGACCTCGCTCGCGAACGGATTGAAGGTCTGACCGGCCGTGATCAATCCGGCGGCCATCGCCAAGGTCGTGAAGGACTGGACGAGGTCGATCTCCGGCTCGGCCACGGCCGAGCTTCCGAGCACGGCGCGGATGAACTGGACGTGCGCCAGTTCGTCAACGGCGATCTTCTGCGCGAAATAGGCGATCGCCGTGTTCTGGAACGGCACAAGCGAGCCGCCGGTCACAAAGCCCTTGTTGCCGGTGCCGGTGGTCATGTTGGCGGCCAGACCCTGGCCGGTGACGGCGCGCAGGTAGAACTCGGCCTCGAGATATTCGAGATTGAGGGCGAAATTGAACACAGCGGCGTCGGTCGTCGCGTCCGCGTGCGCGGCGGTGGTGCCGAGTCCGAGACCCGCGGTGCCGGCTGCGGCGAGAACGGCGGTTCCGGCAACGCCGGCGCCGAAGTTCCTCAGAAGCCCGCGACGTCCAGTTCCGCGCAGCTCCGTGGCGGTTTCTGTTTCGTTCGACATGATGATCCCCTGATCGTCTTTGCGCCACAGGCAGTGTGCGGCCGTCACGTTAACCGGGCAGATCGAATGTCGGATGCATAAACCACGAAATAATTCGCAGACACGTCCATGATAAATTGGTGATCCATCGTCGATGGGATTCGCTTGACAGTTCCATCACGCGTCTTTTTCGGTTCACTCCGAATTTGCCTCGGAAAACTGCAACAAGCGGGACACCTGCGGCCGGTCCACCTCGACGCGGCGCGTATGAACGTTTGCGGTCAAACACGACTTCACCAGAATTGCCGCCGGTTGTTACTTTGCATCCGAAACTATCCTAAGCGGCCCCGGCTCCAAGCGTGGTCGTTTCTCCATGGAGCCTGGCGCGGAGGAAGCGGCGGGAAGGGACCTCGAAGAAACGATAGGACAGCATCGCCAGGCCGAGGGAGATCGTGAACGGGGCGTAGAAATCCGCCGCGCCGCCGACCCGGTACAGCGGTCTGGCGTGATAGGCGATCAGCACCGGCACGTGCACCAGATAGAGCGAATACGAGATGCGTCCGAGAAGAACGGCCGGCCTGGTGGACAGCAGGCGGCTCACCACGGCGCGGTCGTTCATCAACCCGAGTATCAGCCAGGGTGCGAGAAAAACCACCGCCTGTCGCGCGCCGTAGCCATGTGCGGCCAGGACCACGATGGCGACAAAGGCGGCAGCGACGCCGTCCCCGACGAATTGCAAGGTCAATCGGGGCAGGATTCCAAGCAGCATAAATGCCAGCCATCCCGCCAGGAACATCGTCGCGCCACGAAGCAGCGGTACCCAGTACGACAGCGCCCTCGGCGCCGAACCGTAGCCGATGCCCAGGATGTTGGCCTGATAGGCGTTGGTGAAGACCAGAAAATCGAGACCGGCAAACACGAAAGTCGCCGCGATCAGCAAGGCCGGCGGACAGCGGGCGGCTGCACGGCTCGCCCGGAAGATTAACGGAAAGATCACGGCGTAACAGAAGGCCTCGACTGACACCGACCAGGCCGGAATGTCCCAGAAGCCGATCAGCGACGGGATTGGAAGCGCTGCCAGCAGCAGGGCCTGCCAGGACAGCCGGAGGATCGTGTCGCCGAGATGGGCCGGGCCGAACACGCCGCGGTCGAACAACACCAGGATCGCGACGGAGAGAAGCAGCGTCAGCAGATAGACCGGATAGATCCGCGCGATCCGGGCGATGGCGAAATCCCGCAGCGCCAGCTCCCGCCCGGCGCCGGCACCATAGACCAGGCAGAGCGTGAAACTGCTGAGGCAGAAAAAGATATCGACGGCGGCATCGTGGAAAATCACGTGCCGGGCCAGCGGGACGTAGGCGAAGTCGTAATGGCCCAACACGACGTCGAGCGCGACGACGCCGCGTAGTCCGGTCAACTGGCGTATTTCTGGTATGGGAATCGTCGGCTCCAGCCTGTCGGACGCCGACGATCCTGGTCCAGCTAGCGGTAGCGCGCCAGCCAGTGCGCGTAGGGTGCCGGCAGGGTGGCCCAGGCGGGGTTCTCGACTCCCAGCGCCTTGGCGGCGGCATACGGCCAGTGCGGGTTGGCCAGCAGCGGCCGGCCCAGCATGACCAGGTCGAGCTGGCCGTCCCGGATCAGCGCGTCCGCCTCGTCCGGCTGCGAGATGTACCAGCTCGTGGTGCCCGGCAGGCCGGTCTCTTGCCTGACCCGTCGCGCGATCGGCGCCATGAAGTTCGGCGCCCAGGGGATCTCGGCCTCGGGCGTGTTGAAGCCGATCGAGACATCGACGAAATCGAGCCCCTCGCGCTTCATGTCGCGCAGCAGGGCGATCGCCTCGCCGAGCATGGCGTCGTTGCCGTCGAACTCGACCACGCCGAGGCGCACGGTGAGCGGACGGTCCTGCGGCCAGACCCTGCGCACCGCGACCAGAGTCTCCAGCAGGTAGCGGGCCCGGTTCGCGGCACTGCCGCCATAGGCGTCGTCGCGATGATTGGAGAGCGGCGAGAAGAAGTTCTGCGCCAGATAGCCATGCGCCATGTGCAGCTCGAGCCACGCGAAGCCGAGATCGCGGGCACGCACCACCGCGTCCACGGTGTCGGCCTGGACCCGGGCGATGTCGGCCAGGGTCATTTCCGCCGGCACACGCGGCAGGTTGGCGCCGAACGCCACCGGCGACGGGGCGATGCTGCGCCAGCTATTGGGCTGGCCCTCGGCGATATGGTCGTCGCCTTCCCAGGGGCGGTTGGCCGACGCCTTGCGTCCGGCATGCGCGATCTGGATGCCCGGCACCGCACCGGCGGCGCGGATCGCGTCGACGATCGGCCGCAGCGCCTGCGCCTGGTGGTCGTTCCACAGTCCGAGATCGCCCCAGGTGATCCGGCCCTCCGGCGCCACCGCGGTCGCTTCCACGACCACCAGCCCGGCGCCGCCCCGCGCCAGGCCGGCGTAATGCACCCGGTGCCAGTCGCCGACCACGCCGTCGACGGCCATGTACTGGCACATCGGCGAGACGGCGATGCGGTTGCGCAGGGTGACGCCCTTCAGGGTATAGGGATCGAACAAGCCGGACATGGTTGACCTCGGTCGGTGTGATGCCGACCTTAGTTCGATATTATTCGAACGAAGACAAGCCCTACCCGACAGGGGGCCCCATCCGACCGGGAGGCAGGCCGTGACACGATCGCAGGACAGCGCGCAGCCGGACCTGAGCCTGGAGAAGATCCTGCAGGCGCTGGGCGATCCGGTGCGTCTCGGCATCGTCCGCCGGCTCGCCGGAGAGGGCGAATGCAGTTGCGCGTCGCTCGACGGCGGCCGGCCGAAATCCACCATGTCGCATCATTTCAAGGTGCTGCGCGACGCCGGCCTGGTGCACACCCGCAACCAGGGGGTGACGCACATGAACGCGCTGTGCCGCGAGGCGGTCGATCAGGCGTTCCCGGGCCTGCTCGACGCCATCCTGGCCGCGGGCCGGCCTGCCGCTAGGCGGCCCGCCGGATGAACCCGCCACCCAGCACCCGGCTGCCCTGGTAGAACACGCAGGCCTGCCCCGGCGCCGGCAGCGCCGGTAGGTCGAGCCGCACCCGATCGCCGTCGATGACCGCGCCGCGCACCGGCTCGCGGGCGCGCAACTGCACCTGGCAGGCGAGCGGCGCGGCCGGGGCCGGGATCAGCCAGTTCACGTCGCGCAGCGAGAATTCGGTCTCGGTCGCCCGGTCGCGCGGTCCGACCACGATGCGTCGCGTCGCGGGCTCGAGCGCCACCACCTGCTGGCGCGACCCGTCCTGCATCGCGGCATTGCCGAGCCGCCTGGACTGGCCGACGGTGTAGCGCGCCAGCCCGTCATGGCGGCCGAGCACCCGGCCGTCGCGATCGACGATCTCTCCGGGCAGGGCGGTCTCCGGACGCAGGGTCTCGACCAGGGCGGCGTAGGAGCCGTCCGGCACGAAGCAAAGATCCTGGCTGTCCGGCTTGGCGGCGACGCCAAGCCCGTGGCGCGCCGCCTCGGCGCGGACCGCATCCTTGTCCGGCATGTCGCCGAGCGGGAACCGCAGGAAGGCGAGCTGGTCGCGGGTGGTGCCGAACAGGAACCAGCTCTGGTCCCGCCCGGCATCGCGCGGCCGGTGCATCTCCGGGCCGGAGACGGTCTCGACGCGTCGCACGTAATGGCCGGTGGCCATCGCTTCGCAGCCGAGGTCGCGGGCCAGGCCCAGCAGGTCGGTGAACTTCACCCCCTGGTTGCAGGCGATGCACGGCACCGGGGTCTCGCCGGCGGCGTAGGAATCGGCGAAGGCGGTGATCACGCTGTCGCGGAAGCGCTGCTCGGCGTCGATGACGTAATGCGGCATGCCGAGCCGGTCGGCGACCCGGCGCGCATCGTGGATGTCGTCGCCGGCGCAGCAGGCGCCCTTGCGCTTGGCCGCCGCGCCGTGGTCGTACAACTGCAGCGTCGCGCCGATCGCCTCGTGGCCCTGCGCCACCAGCATCGCCGCGACCACGCTGCTGTCCACGCCTCCGGACATGGCGACCAGGATGCGCATGACGCGGACTCAGCCGGTCCTGGGCAGGCGCACCGTCAGCCCGTCGAGCGCGTCGCTCATGACGATCTGGCAGCCGAGCCGGGAGGTCTTTTCCAGGCCGAAGGCGAGGTCGAGCATGTCCTCCTCGTCCTCGGTCGGCTTGGCGAGCTTGTCGGCCCAGGCCGGATCGATCACCACATGGCAGGTGGCGCAGGCCAGCGAGCCCTCGCAGGCGCCTTCCAGGTCGATGTCGTGGCGATGCGCGATCTCCAGCACCGAGAGGCCGGTCTTGGCCTCGACGATGCGGGTGCTGCCATCGCGCTGGATGAAGGTCATGCTCGGCATCGTCGCCCTCAGATCACACGGGAGGCGGCGGCCTGGACAGCGTGGCCCAGCATGGCCACCGCCCGGTCAAGCTCGCCGGCGGAGGTAAAGCGTCCGATCGCCAGGCGCAAGCTCGATGCGGCCTGGGCGGCGTCGAGCCCCATCGCGGTCAGCACGTGCGACGGCGCCAGCTCGGCGGCGGCGCAGGCCGAGCCGGTCGAGACGCAGAGCTCCGGCGCGGCCGCCATCAGGTCGCGCGCGGCGAGGCCGGGAAAGCGCAGATTGAGGTTGCCGGCGATCCGCGCCTCCAGGCTGCCGTTCAGCGCCAGGCCGGGAAAGATCACCTGCAGCCCGGCGAGCAGGGTGTCGCGCAGGGCGGCGATGCGCGCGGTCTCGGTCTCGCGTTCCGCCTGCGCCAGCCGCGCCGCCTCGCCCAGCCCGACCACCAGCGGCACCGGCAGGGTGCCGGAGCGCAGGCCGCGCTCCTGGCCGCCGCCGGAGAACAGCGGCGCCAGCCTGACCCGCGGCCGGCGCCGCACATAGAGCGCGCCGACGCCCTTCGGACCGTACATCTTGTGCGCGCTGACCGAGGCCAGATCGAGATCGAGCGCCGCCACGTCGAGCGCGATCTTGCCCGACGCCTGGGCGAGGTCGCTGTGCAGCAGCGCGCCGGCCTGGCGCACCAGCGGCGCCAGCGCGGCCAGGTCCTGGATCACCCCGGTCTCGTTGTTGACCGCCATGATGCTGACCAGCAGCGTCGGCACCGCGAGCGCCTCGCGCAGCCGCTCGGGATCGAGCAGCCCGTCGGCCCGCACCGGCAGGATCACCGGCTCGAAGCCCTCGGCGCGCAGGTCGCGGACGCTCTCCAGCACGCAGGGATGTTCGGTAGCGACGGTGACCAGGCGACGGCGCGGATCGCCGGCGGCGAGCGCGTGACGGGCGGCGCCCTTGATCGCCAGGTTGTTGGATTCGGTGGCGCCGGAGGTGAACACCAGCGTGCGCGGATCGGCGCCGAGCAGCAGCGCCAGTTCGCCGCGCGCCGCCTCCACCGCGTCGGCGGCGTCCTGGCCCATGCGGTGTTCGGTGCCGTGCGGATTGCCGAACAAGGTCGAGAACCAGGGCCGCATCGCCGCGACGACGCGCGGATCGCAGGCGGTGGTGGCCTGGTTGTCGAGATAGATCATGCCGTCGGTCTGGCCTTGCCGGCTCATGCCGGCAGTCTCGCCATCCCGGCCTGCATGCGGCGATACGCGTCGATGAACGACGCGATGTCGGTCTCTGCGGCGTTCCAGGGCAGCGACACCCGGATCGCCTCTCCGGCCAGCGTGCCGAGACCCATCGCCTCCAGCACGTGGCTGCGCGCGACCTTGCCGGACGAGCAGGCGGCGCCGGCCGAGACGGCGAAGCCGGCCAGGTCGAGCGCGATGAGCTGGGTCTCGGCGCGCCGGCCCGGCAGCGCCAGGCAGGCGGTGTTGGCCAGGCGTGTGACGCTCTCGCCAACAAGGATCGCCCCCGCCTCGACGGCCGCCTGCTCGATCCGGTCGCGCCAGACGGCCAGCACCTCCTGCCGGGCGAGGTCGGCGCAGGCGGCGTCGCAGGCGGCGGCGAAACCGGCGATCGCCGGCAGCGACGGGGTGCCGCCGCGCCGGCCACGCTCCTGGCCGCCGCCGGCGATCGACGGCGACAGCGCGAAGCCCTGCACCGAGCCGGCGAGCAGCAGCGCCCCCGCACCTTTCGGTCCGCCCAGCTTGTGACCGGAGACCGCCATGCTGTCGGCGCCGCTCGACTGCATCGTGAGCGCCACGCGACCGGCCGCCTGCACCGCATCGACATGCAGCCGCGCGCCATGGCGACGGCACAGCGCGGCGAGGGAGGCGAGCGGATGCAGCACGCCGGTCTCGTTGTTGGCGGCCATCAGGCAGACCAGCGCCGGACGCTCCGATTCGGACAAAGCGGCGTCGAGGGTGGCGGGATCGAGGGTTCCGTCCGGGCGCACCGGGAGAACGGTCGCGCCGGGCGCGGCCGCGCGCACCGCGTCGTGCTCGGTGGCGCCGATCAGCAGGCGACGCCCGGCGCCGAGTCCGGCGATCGCCAGCGCGTTGCTCTCGGTGCCGCCGGAGGTGAACACCAGCCCGGCCGGATCGGCGCCCAGGCAGGCGGCGATTCGTTCGCGCGCCTGTTCCAGCATCGCCCTGGCGGCCCGGCCGGCGGCATGCACCGAGGACGGGTTGCCGGACAGCGCCAGCGCCGACAGCACGGCGTCACGCGCCTGCGGGCGCAGCGGCTCGCTGGCATTGGCGTCGAGATAGACCAAGCGCGGACCCGGGCCGCTCATCCTGCTCGTGCTCCGCCCATGGGTTTGGTCTCTGCGTTACCTTCTCTTCGAGGGTCGTGCGCTATTCCGTTGGCATCGCTCGGTCCGCCCCGGTATAGAAGGGCAACGCACGTTCGGCTGACAAGGAGTGTATCGGGTTTGGTCAAGCACCCGAGCAACCGGGCGTTGTATTGTCCCCCACCCCCCTCAATGGAGACCCGCGTCGAACGCACCCGTGATCTGCGGGGGCTTTGAAACAGGGTGGTTCATGCGCCATATCCATCGCTCGGCGCGTCGGGATCGCCTTCTGCCATTCGCCAGACGACATCGCGGGGCATCGCCGTCGTCGCATGCACATTAACAGTCTGACGCTCATGCCAGCGAGCGCAGCACTCAGAATCGCGGGATATCATGCCTGAGGTGATGTTCGCCGGCCCAGACGGCCGGCTCGAAGGGCGCTACCATCATTCCGGCGAGAGCAACGCACCGCTCGCCCTCATCCTGCATCCGCACCCGCTGCATGGCGGGACGATGAACAACCGCATCACCTATGCGATGTACCGCAGCTTCGAGAAGCTCGGCTTCTCGACCATGCGGTTCAACTTCCGCGGCGTCGGGCGCAGCCAGGGTCGCTACGATGGCGGGATCGGCGAGATCTCCGATGCCGCTGCGGCGCTGGACTGGATGCAGATGGTCAATCCGAACTCCGGCGGGCTGTGGATCGCCGGCTATTCGTTCGGCGCCTTCGTCGGCATGCAGTTGCTGATGCGCCGTCCGGAGATCTCCGGCTGGATCAGCGTCGCCCCGCCGGCCAACCACTACGATTTCGGTTTCCTGGCGCCCTGTCCGTGCGGCGGCCTGATGCTGCATGGCGACGCCGACGAGCTGGTGCCGGAGCCGGCGGTGCGCAAGCTGGTGGACAAGCTCAACACCCAGAAGGGCGTGACCATCGACTACCGGGTCTATCAGGGCGCCGACCACGTGTTCGCCAGCCATGCCGACACCGTGTCGGTGGCGGTCGAGGACTATGTCGGCAAGATCGTCGCCCGCAAGGCGCTGGCGCTGGCCGCCGACTAGCTCCTGCTCGGGGCGACGATCCGGCCGCCCGCGGCCGGCGCCCCGACTCCGGTGGTGCCGGGAAAGGAGAGCGGCAGCCCCGCCTCCACCCGCGCCGCCAGATAGGCGAAGCATTGCGCCTCGAGCGCATCGCCGTCCCATCCGACGCTCTCCACCGCATCGACCGGCACCCCCAGGCGCGCCCGCAAGGCGCGCATGAGCGCCGGGTTGTGCCGTCCGCCGCCGCAGACCAGCCAGCGCGCGGCGGGTGCGGGCAGGATGGTGCCGGCCACCGCGGCGGCGGTGAAGTCGGTCAGGGTGGCGGCGCCGTCGGCGGGCGAGAGCGGCGCGACCGCGTCCAGCGCCGCGTGGAACGACTGCCGGTCGAGCGATTTCGGCGCCGGACGGGCAAAGAACGGGTGCGACAGCAGCGCCGCCAGTCTTGCGCGGTCGACCTGGCCGGCCGAGGCCAGCGCGCCGTCGCGGTCGCACGGGATGCCGGTATGGCGCATCGCCCAGTCGTCCAGCAGCGCGTTGCCCGGCCCGGTGTCGCAGGCGACCAGCTCGCCCTGCGGGCCGATCCAGGTCAGGTTGCCGACGCCGCCGAGATTCAGCACCGCCAGCGGGCCGGCTGAAGGCCCGGGCAGAGCGGCCGCCAGCGCCGCGTGATAGACCGGGACCAGGGGTGCGCCCTGTCCGCCGGCGGCGACGTCGGCGGAGCGGAAATCGCAGGCGACCGGCAGGCCGGTCTCGGTCGCGAGCAGGGCGGCGTCGCCGATCTGCCAGGTGCGGCGCCGCTCCGGCCGATGCAGGATGGTCTGGCCATGGAAGCCGATCAGGGATGCCGGCTCGTCCAGGGCGCGGACCGCGTCGGCATGCACCAGGGTGAGGGCGCGCTCCAGGCGCAGCAATTCGGGATCGGCGGCGCCGATGTTGTCGGCGCGATCGAGCAAAGCGCGGAGCGCGGTGCGCAGCGCCGGCGGATAGGGCAGCGTCAGCGAGCGGCCGAAGCCGGCGATCCGCACGCCGTCGGTCTCGACCAGGGACGCATCCACGCCGTCGAGCGAGGTGCCGCTCATCAACCCGATCACCCTGCGCATCGCCGCGCCTCCCCCGAACCGCCGCGCCATGCTACAGCACCGACGACGCCCGACCATGTTAGTGACCGAGATGCCGAACAGCGATTTCCTGGCCGAGGCGCATGCCCGCGGCTTCGTGTTCCAGTGCACCGACGAGGCCGCGCTCGATGCGGCGCTGCTGGCCGGGCGCGTCTCGGCCTATACCGGCTTCGATCTGACCGCGGACAGCCTGCATGTCGGCTCCATGGTGCAGATCATGCTGCTGCGCCTGCTGCAGCGGCACGGACATCGCCCGGTGCTGCTGCTGGGCGGCGGCACCACCAAGATCGGCGACCCGTCCGGCAAGGAGGAGGCCCGCCTGCTGCTCACCCCGGAGCGGATCGCGGAGAACGGGCGCGGCATCCTGTCGATCCTGCGGCGATTCGTGCGGCTCGACGGCGACGATCCGGCGCTGATCGCCGACAATGCCGACTGGCTGGACCGGCTCGGCTATATCGAGCTGCTGCGCGAGGTCGGCCAGCATTTCTCGATCAGCCGCATGCTCTCGGCCGACAGCGTCCGGCTTCGGCTGGAGCGCGAGCAGGGGCTGAGCTTCCTGGAGTTCAACTACGCGATCCTGCAGAGCTACGATTTCCGCGAGCTCAACCGGCGCCATGGCGTGTGCCTGCAGATGGGCGGCTCGGACCAGTGGGGCAACATCGTCTCCGGCGTAGACCTGGTGCGGCGCACCGACCAGACGCAGGTGTTCGGCCTGACCACGCCGCTGATCGCCACCGCGTCCGGCGCCAAGATGGGCAAGACCGCGTCCGGCGCGGTCTGGCTGTCGGCCGACCGGGTGTCGCCGTTCGACTACTGGCAGTTCTGGCGCAACACCGAGGACGCCGATGTCGGCCGCTTCCTGCGCATGTTCACCGACCTGCCGGTGGAGGAGTGCGACCGGCTCGGCGCGCTCCAGGGCGCCGAGATCAACGAGGCGAAGAAGATCCTGGCCACCGAGGCGACCGCGCTCTGCCACGGGCGCGACATCGCCGTGGAGATCGCCGAGACCGCGCGCCGCGGCTATGAACAAGGCGAGCTAACGCATGGCGCGTTGCCCGTCTACAACTTGCCGGACGCGATGCCGAAGGCTGGAATCCCACTCGTGCGGCTGCTCACGCAATCTGGACTGGTTCTCAGCAACAGCGAAGCTAGACGCCTGATACGCGGCGGAGGTGCACGCGTTAATGACGAACCGGTTTTTAACGAGGCGCATACAGTATCAATTGCTGACCTTATTGAGGGAGGAGTGAAGCTCTCTTCAGGACGCAAGCGTCACTTGCTCGTCAAGGCAAGGGGAGAACGTCCCGACGATGCTGCCTCCCGCCCGGCGGACTAAAGCTGAGACCGACAACCCTGTTGCACGGATAGACTTGCCCAGCAGAATTGTAACGGAGCAACTGCTTGTGCGACCTTACTGCACCTGACCTGCAAGAAGGAAAGTCGTAGCGCTGTCAATCGTGATGTCCGCTTTAGCGTAGACGGCCGCTGTAGTATGTGACATCGCACCGCTCCCGGCCTGTTCGAGCGTCAAACCAGCAGCGCCGGCAAAAGTCACAGTCCCACCTGCCGCTTGTAGAACCGAGACTTTGCAGCCAATTGGGAGGCCGGCCGGTATCGTGTACGTATGCGCGCTCTGGCTTGTATCCCGGATCGTGGTTCCACAATCCAAAGCCTGCATTGTATAGGCGCCGCTTCGGCTCCTCACAACATTGGCGATATCGGTCGCGGCGAGAGATCTGAAAGTTGGTGGCCCGGCTGTACTGGTAGGGCTCGCCAGCACGAGTGATGCAGGCTGACTGCCACTGACAACAAGCGTCGACGCCTGTACGGCTCCACTGACAGACAAATTTCCGGCGACGGCTCCCCCGGATTGCGGCAAAGCGTTGGAGGCCACAGCGGCAAAGTGACTGATTGATTGGGCAGTACTGCCACCATCTGGGATCACAATCTGCGTGCTTGTGTCGCAGGTCAATCCAACACAAAGTATACCTGAAAAGTTCCCCGCCAAAGGCAGGTTTTGAAGGTTCGCCGGGACATAAAGTCGTCCTGATAATTTATAGCTTGTCGGATTGTCGAATAAAGCGGACCCACTCACAACGATCTGATTTATATCGATATCGGTATTTCCGAGCGTTACCGAGTTTATGCTGCTGGCGGGGTCGATCGCGAAAATCGATCCGCTGGAGAAGGCACCGTTTTCCCGGTAGCGGAATCCTTCCATGTCGAATGCCGTAGATCCAGGTGCGCCGCTGATGGTGAAGACGTTCGTGATCGAAGACTCGCAATGCACGTCAAGGTCGAGCTGATCCAGGCTAGTTCCGTTGGCCTTGTATAGCTCGATCGCGCTTCGGACCTTCGACGACGTTTCGATATTCGACACGTAACCAGACAAGACCCGCATGCGATGGGCGTCGGAAATCCACAACGGAATGCTGCCGACACCGGACGTTCCAAAAACCGGGTTGAGGAACAGATTTTCATCGAAGCTCTGTCCGCTATCAACCGGCGCATTGACTGATATAAATTTTGATCCAACGTTGAAGTGGTTCACGCCATCTGCAATATAAGCGTAGGCGCCTGCTGAAGAATTTTCTATACGTGGACTAATCCAAAGACTGGTCTCCGCGTTATTGTTGAGTACCGCAGCCAAGCTAAAGTTACCAGCAGTTGAAAGGTTTTCAAATGAAAACCCGCCTGCCGAGCTTGTCGTGGTCGTCCCATTACGCCCCACCTGCAACCCAATTTTAGGCGGGGAAAAGAGATCGCCGTCTATTTCGACGTCGTGCCAATGTATGAACATTGACGCCAACGCGTCGACGACAATGTTGCCGGCGCCGAAACCGTGCAGATGCGAACCTTGGCCGCTGATATCAAAGCCAAACCACTGTATGCCTGTCAAGTTGATGCTTGTTACCAAATACTCGCCTGCGGGAAAGAATATGCTAGAGCTATATAATAAAGCTGACGCGCTATTGGTATTCTTGGATTCCGCATAGGCAATCGCGGCGTTGATCGCTACCGTGTTGTCGGTACCGGTCTCAACTGTGGTCTGCGGCGAGTTTCCGATCGACGCCGCACTCGATACATCTCCGATGCCGGTGACCGCAGTTCCCCTTATGGTGACATTGGTCTTCCCGTTCGGCTCGATTGAAACGATCTGCGAAACAAGCGCGGTGCCGTTCGGGCCAGCCCCCGGGATGATGATCGTCTGCCCGACGCTTGATCCGCCAAAACGATAGGCATTTGTGTAAAGCACTGAACTGCCCGCTGCCATCGCGAACGGTCCAACAAGATACGCGAGGTCGGACTTCGCCCCGAAGTCAGCAACGTTCACATGGTCGGAGAAGCGGGCCGCCAGGGTGCGAGGTATCGTCGAGCCTGATGCCCTGTAGATTGTAGACGAAGCGTCACCTCCTTGCGCCTGTAACGCACCTAAAGCCAAAGATTGTGCAGCTGCGGCAGACGACCTTGCGGTCGTATCGATCGACGTGGCACTTGGTTGCGAGCCTGCTGCCAATAGGGTTTGCAATTGCAATGCTGTTGGTCCGTCGGCACATGCCAACGGTGGTAAGCCAAGCATCATAACGAGGGACGTCGTCAGGCATACAATACGCAACATGCAGACACTCCGCGCCCGATTAGGTCGGCAACGAGACCGTATTGACCCGTGACTTACTCCTACCAGACGAGAGGATATTTGTCCCAACCTCGCCAGGGAAGGGAAACGGGCCGTCGCAGCGAGAACGTATTACAAGCGTCTGCTATCTCGCAGAGACATGTCGCCATGTGCTACGGACGGCAGGTCATGCCAGAGGTCCCAAATAGACCGAGAAAACGAAAACGAAGCAGGAAACGACTTTGCTAGGAACGCTGGAGGCTTCGATAGCCGGTTCCCCTGCACTGAGACCGGAACAACGAACGGTCCGAGGGTTCGCATGCAAGGTCAGGCCTATGGCCATTTGGAACCAGAACCCGGGCGGTTCGGCCTGCATTGTGTTTTATTCGAAGAAACGCCAGCCTGGCGGCTGTCTGTCGACGTTCGTCCGCGAGCCTAAACGAGAAGCAAACTAATAAGAGCGCTTGTCGGTTAAGACTTGGCTGATACCCAATTTGGAGACATACTTTTGTGGGATTTCACTAAACACCGTCGTGCTTCAACGACCTCCCGCTTGGGGACGCATTTTGTGTGGAGACGAACTTGCACGAGATTATAGAGATTTACAGATCGGATAATGTTCGCGTACAGGCAAATACCATTCAACCCCGGTCAGATACTATAGTGGTAACCTTTGCGCACTGGCATCCTACGGAACAATCTCTGGAAGGCAAGGGCTTCGCCGAGGATTTTATCGCGTCACTCGGCTTTGATTGTTTGTGCTTCAAGTGCGCAACCAATGCCTGGTGGCTCTACGAAGATATGCCAAAGGCGATCGGAATCGCCGCTAATTTTCTTTCGGGATGGCCACATGTGTTAACATATGGAAGTAGCATGGGAGGGTACGCCGCCATAAGATTCGCGGCATCGCTTGGAGCCGAGAAAGCGATAGCGATATCTCCGCAATACTCAATCGATCCTGGAAAGATGCCGACTGAAAATCGCTGGGCGAAGGAACGCCAGGAGATTAGTTTTGAGCTTGAGTCGACGATTCAAAAGTCATCCAACTGCAGTTACATAGCGATATACGATCCACTTTTTTCGATGGATGCACTACACGTCTGTCAACTTGCCAAGAGTTTGACGATAGACCGATTGGGTTTTCCGGTCAGCGGACACCCCGCAATCGAAGGTCTGCTCGACGCCGGGGCGACTCGGTCGGTTATTACAGAGATCATGTCGGGGACATTCGATCCGCCCGCAGCACGTCGCAGGTTGCGTGCGGCGCGACGTAGCTCACCGCGATACTGGCTGGAGTTATCATTTCGCTGCCAAGAGCATGGGCACTTTGAGTGGGCGCTTAGCGCTGCCTTGGCGTATGCCGCTATGGCACCAGACGCTGTGCAAGCCTATCGCTGGGCGTTTGCGCGTGCTGGGCAGATGTCGATCTCTATTCATGACACTTTGTTGGACGACCTCGACGAGCCACTCAGAATCGCCGCCGCCGCTGCGCTTGAGTAACGGTTATATGCCGTGGCATTTAGCCCAGTGGTGTTTTCCTGTCCGGATACAACTATATCCGCAGGGATATGGAGTTACCTTCAGCTCACGAAGAAAGCGAAAGTGGCGGCGGTCTGTCGATGACCGCGTGGCGTTTAGATACGCGGAGGTTGCCGCCCGGGCTATATGCTCAGAAGTTCGAGATCCGGACAGTTCGGTTCAATCCCGCCACTGTTGGTGCCCGCTTAGTAGATAACCCGTGACCGATGGCAGACATCGTCCTCCGATATCACCCAACGCAAATGCCTGCAAATCTCGAAACAACCCTACTCGTGAGATCGTGCTTTTTGCATTCCCATTTGAGTGATGGCGGTATGTAGCCACGCCGGACGCCCGGCTCGAGATGAAAACGTCTGCACAAGCTCGAGCATGGTCTTCATGTTATCGTTACGGATGAACGTGGACATGCGGTGTTTCCTGCTCGGCATGCAGATCGTTGATCGCCATGACGACGTAGTCCTGTATTCGGCGCTCGAATGCGATGCCGCCCGGGCTTTGATCACCCGTCACTTGAAATACTTCTCTGAAAGAGTCTCGTAGGTTTCTCTCAACTCCGCAATACCATGTAGTTTTTCAATCCGTTCCCTATGCTTGCGGTGAACTTCGATCAAAGCGTTCGCGATAGTTACGTTTGCCGAAATATTAACTATCTCCGCCGCCAGGGCCTCGAGAGTTTGTGGCGGTATCGGTCGAAAGTTTTCTGAACAAGCACGCGGATTCCATTCGAAAAACTGGTCATACTCCCTCTTAAATTGACCAGTTGACAGCTCCAAGGAGTCGCCTCGGCCTTTCTTTATAACAAAATCGAGAAACGATTTGCTCCAGAAATGTTCTAGCGTGGGCCCGATATAACTTTTTTCTACTGGTAACCAGCGGTCGGAGTGACCAATAGCACAACCATCCGCGTTGCACAGCGACACATCCGCATCTGTCGTCGGAACGTGTACCTCACACATGCCAACGATTCTCGATACGCGCGAGATCGATTTGAAACCACCCTGAATCTCCGCATGGCAATACTTTGAGAGCGGACTCAATGTGTCTGTAGAGAAACTAGGCGACGCGAACCGCCAGTGCCATGGCAGGCGAATAATATCTCGTTGCGGATTTACGCCGGTTGAGTTCAGATCGGCAATGAATTCTTCGATTGTATTTTGATAGGAATCATCAATGATAAGGAACTCGTCGGCATCTATGAACATAACCCACTCGAAGTCCTGGAGACCATCTAGAAGTAGCACTGCATGCTGATACGCCTTCTTCTGCGGATCGATACCTGTCTCGAAAACATTATCTATAACGGTTACATTTCCTAGTGTAAGGAAGGCAGTCAACAAGGCGTCCGAACCGTCATCATTGTCATTTGTATAGATAAAAAAATGCTCGACCCCTAGCAGCCGGTAGTGAGCCATCCACTCGACAAGATATATGCCCTCATTACGAGCCATCAGGACGGCAGCGATTTTTCGTCTCGGCACCAATCTCACATTCCATGCTAGGTTCGCGAGCTGCAATGCTGTGAGATCATGCTGGAAGCACGTGTAAGATACCGCATCCAGATCCCGGCCGATCGACAATCGACCAGCCCGAGGCCCTCCTCCTCCCGCGCGAGCTTTCGCAACCTTCTCAGCTAAACTTGCGGCGTAGGGAACATCTTGCTCCGTCACGATAAGGCTAGCCGGAAGCTCAGTCGTGAGCCCGCAAATCAGCATAGCCAGTGCTGGAAAATGGAGGAGGTTTTGATCATGAGGGTACGATTTGGCGAAAAAGTCACCAAGTTCTTCGTGTGAAGATTCGGCTATTATTGACCGAAATCCTCTGCTGGCATCAACCATTAGGACTTCCCATGACCATATTTCAGTTTTGAGGCAGCCACTTAGACCTTTATAAGGCGAAAAACTCTCCTGACTTGACTGTCAAAGAAGAGTGTCCCGAACCTGCAGCACCTTCCGCACAGTGCTGGGGACGTCAATCGACCAACGCTTGTGCGTCGGGCTTGGATCGCTCCTGTCCGCCAGCCCAAAGGCGATGCCATATACGTGGCCACAAGACGAGAAATAGTTACAATGGGCATATAGCCAATCCGGGAAGGCTTCTATGTCGACGATGCCGGTTCCCGGCGCGCTGAAGGCTGTATTGAACATCCCGGCGCCGGAGGCGCCAACAACCATCGCCGCGGACGCAAAGAGACGGACTTGATCGATGAACGACCTGGTCTCAGGCTCGACGACCTCAAAACCTTGCCCCTCCAAGGCAGCAATCATAGAGGGTTCGTCAATAAAGTTACGCACATTTTCAAAGTTTGCCGCCGCGGCGCGAGACCGCCGAGAGATGTAGATCAGGCGATCACGTCTTTGCTGTATCCCGTGGCGAGCCAGAGTCTCTTTGTAAAAGATCAATGTTTCTTCACTCATGTAAGCAAAGGGATTCAAATTGACCGGCACGTAGATCTCAGAGAGCTTGTAACAAGATCCGAGATTAACATCTATGATGTCTTCATCTTTAACACCGAAAAAATTTAACATCCTCTTCTGCCATGGGAGCGGGCACCAGCACATCACTTTGATGTTGCCGCCAAAGTGCTTCCGAAAAAGCAGTTTGGGGAGGACGCGGAAAAGCCAGGAGCCGTAATTCGAGGGCTCGGTCGACATTAGAGACAAAACTGGCTCTTCGATTGCTTGGAAAGGATGATCTAGTCGTGAGGAGGCGTAGCCGCCGAGCACCTTGGCAACGTCCGTATCTTCGTAAGCCAAGGACGTCATTCGATTGGTAAAGACGTCCATCTGGGTTGTGCAGGCTTCGGCTGTTGTCAGAATTTGGTCCAAAATGATTGAGCCATCCGTGTCAACGACTAGGCGCTGGCCAATTGAGCGGGCGTTCCTGATACGGCGATAGCCCATTGGGGTCCGCGGAGTCGTCCAACCCTGAGCCAGACCGCCGCCCAGGCCCGTATTGTGGGGATCGAATACAAAAACGGGCGGCCTTTCTATATAGACTGGCTGCTCGCTGGGCCTGAGAACCGTGATTTGTGAGGACGCGGTTTGAACCGCATCTGGTGGCACGAGCTCGGAAGGCAGAAGGCTCAGTTTCATCACGTTTCCTGTGTCAGGCTCGGGTCGGGTGCTCGCGACGCCCCACCGCGTCATTTTTGAGCCTACTGTATGGCGCAACATGGTGGGAGTGGGCGCCCCGGAAGACAATCAAAAATCCAAGCGAAGAATCTGCGGCCCACGACTCGACGTTCATAGGTGCGTCACGCCGAGGGCCGACGTTCAAACCACCCCCGCCCGCAGCAGATCGTGCACATGCACCAGCCCCACCGGTACGCCGCCCTCCACCACGAACATCGCAGTGATCCGCGCCGCGTTCATCCGGGCGAGCGCCTGCATCGCCAGCGTGTCGCCATCCAGCGTCTGCGGCCGGGCGCCCATCGCGTCCAGGATCGGCCGGTCGCGGAAATCCGCCTGGAAGGCGCGGCGCACGTCGCCGTCGGTCAGCACGCCGATCAGGTGGCCCTGCGCGTCCACCACCCCGGCAATCCCGAAGCTCTTCGACGTCATTTCCACGATGCCCCGCGACAGCGGCGCATCCGACGGCACCAGCGGCAGCGCCGCGCCGGCATGCATGAGCTGCCGCACCTGGGTCAGACGGGCGCCCAGCTTGCCGCCGGGATGGAAGCGCTGGAAATCCTTGGGCGTGAAGCCGCGCCGCTCCAGCAGCAGGATCGCCAGCGCGTCGCCTGCGGCGAGCTGCATCAGCGTCGAGGTGGTCGGCGCCAGGCCGTTCGGACAGGCCTCGACGGCATCGGGCAGGAACAGGCCGAGATCGGCGGCGCGCCCCAGCGTGCTCTCCGGCCGGGCGGTCAGCGCGATCAGCGGCATGCCGAAGCGGCGCGTGTAGTCGACGATGTCGGCGAGCTCGGTGGTCTCGCCCGACCAGGACAAAGCCAGCACCACGTCGGTCTCGCGCAGCACGCCGAGATCGCCGTGGCTGGCCTCGGCCGGATGCAGGAAATGGCTCGGCGTGCCGGTCGAGGCCAGGGTGGCGGCGAGCTTCTTGCCGACATGGCCGGACTTGCCCATGCC